>NZ_MJXP01000023.1:0-95756 GCF_001762855.1 Campylobacter sp. BCW_6467
CTTACTGTACTAGAAATAATAGCTGATTCATTAGCAATTTCAACATTATCTTTAGTAGTTTGATCAATTTGTGCTACGCTATCATTGATTTGAGTAATACCTGCAGTTTGTTCTTTAATACTTTCTGCCATATCATTGATAGATTGAACAAGTAAGTTAGTATTAGCTTCTATTTCAGATAAAGACTTTTGAGTTCTCTCAGCTAGTTTTCTAACTTCATCAGCCACAACAGCAAAGCCTCTACCATGTTCTCCAGCACGAGCTGCTTCAATAGCTGCATTTAAAGCTAGAAGATTGATTTGATCTGCGATATCTCCTATAATACCTGTAACATTTTTAATCTCTTCAGATTGAGTGATAACATCACTAGTTTTAACTGAAACATTTTGCATAGAAGAAGTGATCTCTTCTAAAGCTGCTGCAGTTTCTTCTAAAGATTGAGCTTGAGAATTTGAAGAAGTGGTTAAGCTTTGAACAGCAGTTTGTAATTTTCCACTTTCATTAGCTAAAGCATTAGCAAAGTCTGAACTTTGTTTTAGCATTTTAACTATTTCATCGCCTAAAGCATTAGTAGTTAATTCAACACTTCCTGAAGCATTAGAGATTTTATTTCTAAAATCTAAGCTTTTGTATTCTTCAAATATTTTATGAATAACATTCATATCAGAACCTACTCTAGCTTGTAAAACATCAAGAAGTTTATTTAGAACATTTTTAAGTTCAATAAGTTGTGGGTTTCTTGGATTAGCAGTAATTCTTGCTGTTAAATTACCACCTTCTACAACTGATACGGTTTGAACTGATTCTTTAACAGCTTGATTGTCTTGTTCTAAACCTTTTTTAGTAGCAAGGATGTTTTCGTTGATAGCACTTGAGATTTGTCCAAATTCATCATTGCTTTTTATTTCTATAATAGAAACATTTTTTGTTTTATGATTGATGAAGTCAAAGAATGAAGTTAAACCTGTTTGGATAGCTGCAAGTGGGGAGAGGTATTTTGATATGATGAAATAAAGGAGGATGACGCTAAATACTACTACAATAATGACAACAATAGCTTGAATAAATGCAGCTTTATGAATAGGTCCGTTTATAATATCAGCACTTTCAGTAATACAAGCTGTATAAGCAAGAACTTTAGTACAAGTTCCAAGTCTTTCTTTTCCATCAAGTTTATAAGTAAAAAAATTATTATCTCCATTAGCCTTATATGCATTTAAAACAGGAGAATGATCAATAGATGGATTTAATAATTCTTTATTGGTTGCAGCAAATATTTTATTTTTTTGATCAAATAAAAAAGTATTTCCAGGAGTTTTTGCAACTAAATTTTGTAAATTCTCTGATGGTATATCAACACCTAGCACTCCTATGATTTTACCATCTTTATAAATAGCTTTAGAATATGTTATTACATATTGTTTTAAATTTGTATCTAAATATGCTGGCGTAACAAAAATATCATTTGTTTTTAAAGCTTCTTTATACCAATCTTTTGTCTTTATATCTAAATCATCACGCAACTCAGGCATTTTTATGTCATTGGATCTTTGACTGAGTAGAACTTTTCCATTTGTTAAACCTAAATAAATATTTAATGCGTTTATGCTATGACGATAGTGTTTTAATATAGGACCGACATTGTTAATAATATTTTCTTCAGTATTTAAAGATTGATAAGGTAAACTTGTGATATCTTTTTCTAAGTTTTTAGTAAAAAATTGGTTTGTAGAACGGAAATTTTCAACTACAGATTGCGTGGCTTGAAGCAAGTCCATTTGATTTTTAAGAGTGGTTTCATGTAATGAGGTTTTTGTGAAATAAAAACTTACAATACCTAGAACAATTAAGGCAAAAATTGCAATTAAATTTGCAATGAGAGAAAGTTTAATTTTTATACTATTCATTTTTTTCCTTTTTTTGTATTTATTTTTAAATTTAAAATTAAATCTAGTATTATTTTATCAAAAAATATAAAATATTTTTTGACTTTTATCTTGAAAATTTAAAAATTTAATTATATTAATTGAAAATTATATGTATTTTTCTAAAAAGTAGCATTAATATAAAATAATAAAATATTTAGTTAAAAATTGAATTGTATGAAATTTATATTTATAAAGGATTAGAATGGCTTATACGATCATAGAGGTAGAAAGAAAAACAGGAGTTTCTAGTAGAACACTTAGGTTTTGGCTAGATAAAGGTTTATTTCCCTTTGTGGAAAAAGATAAAAATGGAGTGCGTTATTTTAGTGAAAAAGATTTAGAATGGGTGATTTGGGTGGATTGTTATAGACAAATTGGCATGAGTATCGAGGATCTTAAAAGATATATTTTTTTATGTGCTAAAGGAAAGAGTACTGCAAAAGAGAGATTAGAGATTATTTTAAAATTAAAAGAAAAAACACTAAAAGATATGAAAAAATTGGAGAGTATTATAAAAAAACTTGATTTTAAAATAGATTATTATGAAAACATGGTTATGGAAAATAAAGATGAGCTAAATCCTTTAAGTAAAGATTATATTAAACGGAAAAAACGAGTAAAAATTTAAAAATATTTAATTTTATTCTTGACTTACACTAGATGTTAGGTTTTATACTTTTAATTAACATGATAGAAAAATGTTTTTAATAATTAAGAACTATCAGTTTTTAATAAAAAATAAAAAAGGATAAAAATGCAAAAAAGAAAATTAAGAAATTTGGAAGTAAGTGTCTTAGGACTTGGTTGTATGGGAATGAGCTTTAGTTATGGAGAAGCTAAAGATGAAAAAGAGATGATAACACTCATTCATAGGGCAAAGGATCTTGGTATTGATTTTTTTGATACAGCCGAAGTTTATGGTCCTTTTATTAATGAAGAATTAGTAGGTAAAGCAATAAAACCTTTTAGAAATGAAGTGGTATTAGCAACAAAATTTGGTGTCAGGATTGAGGGTGCTAAGCAAATTGTCGATAGTACACTTAGTAAAATCAGACAAAGTCTAGAAGGTAGTTTGAAGCGTTTGCAAACAGATTGTATAGATCTTTATTATCAACATAGAGTCGATACAAATGTTCCAGTTGAAGAAGTTGCTAACTTAATGAGCGAGTTTTATAAGGAAGGAAAAATTAAAGCTTGGGGTATGAGTGAAGCAGGAGTGCAAAGCATTAAAAAAGCTCATGCAGTATTTCCGCTTAGTGTGGTTCAAAGTGAGTATTCTTTATGGTGGAGAGAACCAGAAAAAGAACTTTTAAAAGTTTTGGAAGAATTAAATATAGGTTTTGTTCCTTTTTCTCCTTTAGGAAAAGGATTTTTAGCAGGTAAATTTGATGCAAATTCTACTTTTGAAAATAATGACTTTAGATCACAAGTTCCACGTTTTAAAAGCGAGAATTTAAAAGCTAATTTGGATTTAGTTTATGCATTAGAAGATATAGCAAAAGCTAAAAATGCTACTTTAGCACAAATTGCTCTTGCTTGGGTTTTGGTGCAAAAAACATTTATTGTGCCTATTTTTGGAACAACAAATTTACGAAGGTTAGAAGAAAATATTAATGCTGTTAATATTGATTTTACTCAAGAAGAATTAAATCATTTAAAGAGTATTTTAGAAAAAATAATAATCAAAGGGGATCGGTATGCCGGTGAAGCAGCTCTTAGAGTTGGGAAATAAAAAGTTTGGTTTATTTCTTATTGTAATGGTTTTATGTAGTTTTGTTAAAGGAGTGTAAATGCAAGAACTTGAAAGTAAAGGAATTCATGGAAGTTTTAAAGGCGATAGTAAATTTTTTAGCAAAAATGTAAAAGTTTCTATGATGTTTAAATCAAATGAGTGGAGAAATTTTAGTGGGGCTTTGGTTGAATTTGAAGCCAGTGCTAGAAGTGCGTGGCATACTCATCCTCAAGGACAAACCTTAATCGTAACAGAGGGTGAAATCATCACAAAAGTTCCAGGCCAAAAAGCCTTTATAGCTAAAAAAGGCGATGTGATAAGCTGTCCTATAGGAGTAAAGCATTTTCATGGTGCAACTAATACAAGTAGTGGAGCACACATAGCACTTACAGGCGAAAAAGAGGGTAAAAATGTAGAATGGCTTGAGCTTGTAAGCGATGAAGAATATGAAAATGCCTTAAAAGAAGCAAGAGAGTAAAAGAAATTTGTAAATAAAACAAAAACTTTTATGTTTTTGGAGTATTTTAAATGCTCTTTTTTTATAAACTTTAAAAACTACAAAGGATAAAACCATGCAATTAAGACAAAAAGCAAGAGAAATTTTTGAAAAACTCTTAGGAGTAAAAAAGGATCAACTTTTTGCAAGTGATAAAGAGTATTTTATCAATCACATAAATTTTACTTTTGGAGAGAGTTTTGTAAAAGCAAATTTGGATACACAAAAATATTTTTTAATCACCCTTGCTTCTACTTTAGCAGTGGGTGGAAAAATGGAATTTAAAGCTTTACTTCAAGGTGCAATCAAGAACGATATAAGTCCTATTGCCATCAAAGAAGTGATTTATCAAGCTACGCCTTATGCGGGTTTTGCTAGGGTATGTGATTTTTTAAGTCTTTGTAATAAAGTATTTAAAAAACTAAATATCGCCTTAGTTTTAACTCCACAAGGCACTACTACGCAAGAAAATCGCAAAATAAAAGGCAGGGAAATACAAAATGCTATTTTTGGTGAAGCCAATATCACTAAAATGATAGAATCTACCCCAGAAGATAAAGTTTTTATAAATGATTTTTTGAGTGCGAATTGTTTTGGAGACTACTATACACGCACAGGACTTGATCTAAAAACTAGGGAGCTTTTAACCCTTGTATATCTTATCTCACTTGGTGGGCTAGACAATCAAGTAAAAGCTCACATACAAGGCAATCTTAACATGGGGCAAAGTAGAAAAGATTTGCTAAATATCATTGCAGCTCTTATTCCATATATCGGTTATCCAAAGGCTTTAAATGTCCTAAATTTGCTTGATGATATTAAAAAGTAGAATGCAAGCAATAAATATTTATTGTAAATTGAGCTTAGAAGTTATTTGTAAATTAGTTTTTATCAAAAAACTTGCAATCATTTTAGTATGCTTTTAAGCTCATTTAGATATTCTTGTTGTATTTTTAGATTTTCTTCTAAAGAATTTAAAATCTCTTCACTAGTTCTTAGGATTTTTTCTTCTTTTACATTTGGATTTTTAGCACTTAAATCATAATTTCTTTCTTCAAGCTCTTTTTTGCTAACAAGCCAAGAATTAGCAGTGATTTTTCTTTCTTTGTAGCACTTTAGAAATTCTTTAAAATGTGCGTATTCTAAAGGCTTATTTTTAGTAAGTTTGTAAGGTGGTATAAGCTCGTAGTAATAAACTCCATCGCCTTCACAAATACATTTTTTACCTTTAGAGAAAAAAAGCACATTAGTCTTAACAGCACTATAAGGCAAAAATACCCCACTTGGCAAACTCAAAACGCATTCTAAATTAAAATCATCTAGTAGATCTTTTTTTACACTCACAAAGGCATTTGAATTTTGAAAAAGCACACCTTCAAGCACGATGATCGCACATCTTCCGTTGTTTTTTAAAGATTTTAAAATGTGCTGTAAAAATAAAAGTTCAGTAGCATTTGATTTTATAGGAAAATTTTCTTGAATTTGTTCTTTTTCTTTGCCACCAAAAGGTGGATTTGCAAGTATTACTTCGTATTTATCTTTTTCTGTTATATCTGTTATTTTTTTACTTAAAGTATTTGTTTTTATGATATTTGGACTTGAAATTTCATGTAATATCATATTCATAACGCCCATTGCATAGCTAAGCGGAGTTTTTTCTTTACCAAAAAGAGCATCATTTTTTAAAAATTCAAGCTCTTCTACGCTTAAATTTGCTTTTTTGCCTTTGGTTCTGTCTTTATATAAAATATGCAAAAAACTCTCAACTAAAAATCCACAACTACCACAAGAAGGATCATAAATTCTTTCTTTTGGTTTAGGATTTATTACTTCCACCATAGCCTTTATCAAAGGACGCGGAGTATAAAATTCTCCACTATTTCCACCATCGCTACCCATATCTTTTAAAAGTTTTTCATAAACTTCACCTAAGGCAAATACTTCATCTTCTTTATTAAAACTAATCTCATCAATGATATTTATCACTTCTCTTAAAGTATGTCCATTTGCTATGCGATTGTCTATAAATTCAAAAATTCCACCGATTTTATACTCTATACTTTTAAAATCATCATTATTTTTAAAATTTTTAAGATAAGGAAAAAGCTCTTTATTTACAAATTCAAGCAAATCCGATCCACTTAAAGCATTTTTTACATCAAGTTTGCCATCTTTTTTAGGTGCTGCCCAAACACTCCAGCTAAATTTTTCTTGCAAAATGCTTTTATAATCTTTGCCATCTAAAAACGCTAAATCTTTTAAATTTGTCTCATAATCATCTAAAAATTTTAAAAAAAGTATCCAGCCAATCTGCTCTGTATAATGCATAGCACCACTTATGCCATCATCTCTTCTTAGAATATCTGTGATTTTATCGATTTTATTTTGCATTTAAAAAATTCCTTTTCTAAAAAGTCTTAAAAGTTCTATATTTATATAATAATTACTTCTACCCATTTTAATACACTCTAATATTCCTAAATTTTCACAAATTTTAAGATATTTTGAAGCACTTTGTCTTGAAATGTCTAATTTTTTTATTAAAAAATCTATCTTTGTATAAGGATGAGAAAACAAAAGCTCCACAAAATCTTTACTATAAAAATTCGTTTTATTTTGTAAAATTTCACCTACATTAGACATCATTTTTTCTATCTTAATGATAGTTTCAATAGTTTTTGCAGCGGTTTGCTCTATGCCTTTAAGTATGTATTCTATCCACTTTACAATATCCCCTTCATCACGCACTTTTTGCAAAAGCTTATAATACTCATCTTTATTTTTTACTATATAAGCACTAAGATATAAAATAGGAAAATCCAAAAGTCCTTTATATACTAAATAAAGTATATTTATAATCCTACCCGTTCTGCCATTGCCATCATAAAAAGGATGAATGCTTTCAAATTGATAATGTATAATTGCCATCTTTACCAAAAAATCAAATTCATCTAAACTATCATCGTTAATGTATAGTTCTAAATTTCCCATAAGTTCTTGTATATCATTAGGATTTTGGGGTGGTATGTGTTTTATTTCTCCTGTAATAGGATTTTTAAGCATAGTTCCACTTTGTTTTCTAAAACCTGCATTATTTCTTTCTAATCTTTTTTGAATTTCTAAAATATGTGCATTTCTTAATAACTGTTCTTTTTTTAATAACTCATATCCTTTTTTCAAAGCACTTTCATAATCTTTCACTTCTTTTGCTGCTCTTGTGAGTTTGTTTTCATCAACTCGTGATAAAAAAAGTTCATCATGTGTTGTGATGATATTTTCTATCTCACTCGAATCTTTTGCTTCTTGTAAAATCAAAGCATTGATTAAAATACTTGGATTCGGTATGCTTTTACTAAGTCCATTTAACTCTGCTAATTTTCTAGAAGCTTTAATGATAAGACTATAAATATTTGCATTTAATTCTATATTTAAGGGTAGTTTTGATGGTATGAATTCTTTCATGATTTTTCCATATGTTAAAATTTCTAAAAATTTTAACATTATAAAAAAATATGTTAAAAAAATCAAAAATTTTTAACATATCAAGCCAATGTGTTAAAATTTGGCAAATTTTTTAACATTTATAATCTTCCTTTAAAAGCTCTATCTAGCAATGATTTTTTAAGCTCTTGTAAATTTTTTATCTGTGCTTGATAATTTTGCTTTAAATCTTTTATATTTAAAGAAAGCTCATCTAAATGTGAAACAATTTGCTTTTGTTCTTTCAATGGAGGCAGGGGGATTTGTAATTTAGAAAATTCTGTTTTATTTATAATAGGTAAAGTTGCCTGAGATGTGTTATTTTTAAGAATCTCTTGAAAATAATTACTCAAGTATAAAAAAAATAAAAATTTTGGTAGAAATTTAGAATTTGGATAATAGCATTAATTTGTTGATTACAACTTCCATTAACTCCACTTAATCCTACTTTCCCTATAAGTGCCTATACAAACCACTAAAATCGTATCTTTTGGTATATTTCTTGCATTGTTAAAACCCAATTTTGATAAATTATCGCTAGCATATTTTATTATCATATCTCCATTTAAATCACTAGGTTTAAACAATGGATACATTTCTATAAAAATTCGGATTATTTTTGTTAGGCGTTGTTCCTGTAATTATTTCCCCTATATCACCCAGACTTTTCCATTCCTAACCCTGCGGGAGTTGATAATTTTTCTTAGTATTATCTTTTAAAGGATTAAAAGCTTTTTGTAAAGCACTTTGTATTAACTCATCTAAAATTCCCACTATCCTTTCTTGCTTTTTAAGTGATGGTAATGGGATTTCAATATTATCAAAATCACCTTTAGTTATATGTCTCATAACAGAACCATGGGTTTTTTCACTCATCTCTTCTAAAACATCTAAGATGCAAAAATAAAAATATTTTTTATTAATTTCTATTTTGTAAAATACAACTTTAGAGATATGTTGATTTAAAATAGCTTTATCATTATTCCATATAAATATACCCAAACTTGCAGATCAAGAAATAAGCAAATCTCCATTATTAATTTCAAATTTAGGATTGTATTCTTTAGAATAATAGTTAAAATTTTTATTTGTTCCTGTAAGATTTTGAATTCTAACAATAGGTAAGCCTTTTACATCCCAATCAATAGGCTTAAAAGCCATACCATTTATAAAAGTTGCACAATTTTTTAATTTTACTTTTGCAAATTTTGACATATATCATTTTCCATCATAATTTCTTTATAACTTTCTATAGCTTGTTGTGAATAATACTTACTCATTATGAAAGTAACAAATATAATAAGAACACAAATAGCTAAAATAGAATAAAACAAAGTTCCTTTTTTAAATAATTTTGCTAAAGAATTTTTTAAGCCATTCTCTGTAATAAATTCTTTAGTGGTAGAAATAAAATTTTCCTTAATGTCTTTTATTTTTACCCAAGGTATAATTCCATTTTCCCAATATTCTTTTTTATTTCTTGATGGTGTTTCACCACTTGAAATTTCAGCAATATCACCAAGCTTTTTAACTTCCCAATAATTCATCATTAACTAAAGCGAGTATTTAAAATATTCTTTTTTGACTCTTCATCAATATCTTTTCCGAAAAAAGCATATAAATTTTGACTTTTTTCCATATCTTCACATATTTTAATCAAATTAGAATTTTTTAATTTTTTCTTAAATATTCCAATCATTTTTAAAAATTGTTCTCTTGCTATTTGACTAAATTCTAACTTTCTATTTATCTCATCTTCTAAAATTGACTGTATAGCTAATTTAATTTGATTTTCTGTAAAATTTTCTATAAGAAACAAATAAATTTCATTAGCCTCCCATGAAATTCCACATCCATTACCTAAAAATACATTAATAATTGTAAAAACATATTCAGTTTCTATATCTTTTGGAATAAAAAATTTATCACCAACTAATTGTTTTATTTTATTAACATATGTTGGTTCTGTATAGAAATTATTAAAAGAATTATGAGTTACAATAAGCTCTTCAAGTCCTCTCTTAAATTCAACTATCTTGTTTTCTTCACATAAATAAGACATTCCATTATTAACATGCTCTAACAACTCCTTTCCTTTTGAACTTCTATAACTATCTGCATGTGCTGTATATTCTCCGATTTTAATACCTATTTTATATTTTGCGCTATCCTTTAAATTGTTCCACACATAAGGATATAATATATTTATATTATCAACAACAAATTTAGGAGTATTTTTATCAGTATAAATACCAAACAAACCTAAAGCTAATGAGATAACTTTTCTACTAGGTTGTGCTTGTATAAAAGCACTAATATTTTCAATTTCTGATTTGGACATAGCCTGTTTTTTAATATTTCCAAGAAGCTTTTTTACTTTTAAAGCAATTTCACTTTCTTGTGAACAAATTACCTCTGATATACAAGTTTCTAAAAATGATAACATCTGAAATGGCTTTAAACCATTATTATTTGGATGTGCAGCACTCATTTCATTACGCATATATCTAATGTGCTCTAATTGTTTATAACCAACTTCACTTAATAAATCAATATCTCTAGCGCCTTTTAGTAATTCATAATCATTTAATTTGCTTAAATCTTCATCTGATTTAATTTGCAACTTACTATTTTCACTCAAAGAAGATTGTTCCAAAAAATAATTAATATCATACTGTATTATTTTATTTCTAATATTTAATATAGTTTCATTCCATAAATAATTTAATGCAGAATCAAATAAACCAACAGAAATAGATGCTATAAATTTAGAAATATAATTTGCATGTTGCAACTTATGCTTTTCAATTTTATATACAATACTTTCGAGATTACTTATAACTGCTATTCTATCATCACAATTTTGAAATACATCTATTGGTATACCTAATTTTTGAACAAATTCATTTAATGAATCAGAATATTTCTCAAGTTGTTTATTATGCAATTCAACTACATTTTTTGCCATAAAATCTCCTTTGTTTTTAAAAATATTTAATTATAGTTAATTTAAATAAATCTCCCTTTGTAAATCATCAAAACTTTGTTTTAGAATTTCTAAGCCACCAAATTCATCGGCCAATTCTCTTACATTACCCAAAGAACTAAGTTCTATAAGTGGTTTTAAGCCATCATCAAAATCTTTTATGCCGTATTCTTGATATCTATTTAGTAAAAATTCTATAAATTTTATAGCCTTTTCTTTTTGAAAGCGTTTTAAAAACTCACCATTTTCTACTTGTAAAACACGCTCTTGCCTTGTTTTTATCTCGGCATTAAAGCTTAAATGCGCTAAAACATCGTATATATCACAATCTTTTTGAAAAATTTCTCTTAGATCTTTTAAAGCATTTTCATCTACTCCATCATTTGCAAGGGCTTTTAAAAATCTTTCTCTATTTTTTTGATCACTCCAAATTTCACGCAATTTTGCTTCATCATCATAATACTCACCAAGCTTTCCTATCAAAAATTCCAAAAACTCCTTAGTGCTAAGTGGCTTACCTTGTGCTCCTACATAAGTAGTTGTGATATCTAAAACCTTAAGTTTTGTGCCTTTTAAGTGTATGGTTACGCTCTTTTTTTCTTTGCTTTCTTCTTTTGTTTGTTTTATATGCTCTTTAGTGATTTTTTCTTTTTCATCTTGCTCTTTTAATTCTTCTATTTTTTCACCATCCCATTTTGGATCATAAAAAAGCTTAGTCGCACCGACAAAATCAAGTATGGTAAAAAAGTCTTTGCCTTCATAAACCCTAGTGCCACGCCCGATGATTTGCTTAAATTCCACCATAGAACCTATATTTGCTAGCAATACTATATTTCGCACATTTTTTGCATCAACTCCAGTTGTAAGCATTTTAGAGCTAGTAAGTATGACAGGATAGCTTTTATCATTATCTTGAAACAATTTTAGATAATCAAGTCCTATTTTACCTTCATCACTCGTAACTCTTACACAATAATCATCTCTTTTAACACTTTTATATTTATCTATAGCTCTTTTTACTTCATTTGCATGAGCTTGATTTGCACAAAAAATTATGGTTTTATCCATAGGATTTATAAGCTCTAAAATTTTCTTAGCGATAAAGTCATTATAGTTTGGTAAAAAAATATTTCTTTCAAATTCACTTTGTTTATAAAAGCCTTTTTCAAGCTCACCTTGTATCAAATCATCAGGATTGTAAGTATAACCATCACTCAAATGTTTTTATGAGTTTGACTTTATAAGGGGTTAAAAATCCATCTTCAATACCACTTTTAAGACTATAATCATAAACACTCTCACCAAAATACTCATAAGTGTCTATATTTTCTTCTTTTTTTGGAGTAGCGGTTAAACCAAGCTGAGTTGCATAGGAAAAATACTCAAGTACAGCTCTCCAGCTTCCTTCTTCGTTTGCTCCACCTCTGTGGCACTCATCTATGATGATAAGATCAAAAAAATCTTTTGGGTATTGAAGATAAAATTTGCTCTCTTGTTCTTCTTGGGTGTTTTCTTGTTCTTTTGAATTTGCGGCTAAGCTTTGATAAATTCCAAAGAAAACATTTGCATTTGTTATGATTTTTCCATCATTTTTCTTTATTTCTTCGGCACTAATTGCCTTACAATCACTTTCTATAGGATTAAATTCTCCTAAGGCTTGATCTCTTAAGCTCACTCTATCACATAAAAATAGTATTTTAGGCTTTTGATCTTTGTTTTCTTTATTCCATCTTGCCTCTAACAAACGATAGCACAAATTAAAAGCTATGGTTGTTTTTCCTGTGCCTGTAGCAAGAGTGAGTAAAATTCTATTTTTGTTATTTATAATAGCTTCTATGACTTTGTCTATGGCTATTTTTTGATAATACCTTAATTCTTTTTGCGGAATATACATAACATTTTGAGTTAAAAGCCTGTATTGCCATTCTTTGACATTGCCATAAATCCTATCAAAAAGTTCTTTAGGACTTGGGAATTTATCTATATATTTACCACTATGACTTCTTATATCGTATTCATAAATTTTTTCTCCATTGCTACTATATACAAAAGGCACATTTAAAATTTTTGCATATTCTATGCCTTGAGATAAACCATCTAAAGGATCTTTGCTAAATTTTTTAGCTTCTATTATAGTAAGGTTGTTTCCTTCATATCTAAGCAAATAATCTGCAAATTTTCTTTGTGCTCTTTTACCACCTAAAAGTTTCCTACCATCTGTAAAATAATAATTTCTTTTTATGTTTTCTTCATTCCATAAAGCTAATTTTAATTTCTCATCTATAATTTTAACCCTTGTATCCTGCTCTGAAAAATTCATTTTTAACCCTAAATTAATTTTAAAACAATAATAACATATTTTAATTTGAATAACGGTTACTTTACAATTTTCTTAAAATTTTGCAATATTTTTTTACATTTTTTCGATAAGAAAAAAGCTTAAAGTCATTCTTTTTTGCTACAAATTTGGTGTTTTTGTGAAATAAATTTTCAAGCTTTTTTCTTGTTTTTTCAATTTGTTCAAGTGAAGTAGTATTAAAAGAATTTAAGATAATTTTTATTTCTTTTTGCTTTAAAAAGTTTAGAATATCAGTATTTTGTTTACCTAGCCAAATTTCAAAACCAAATTTAAGCCCCACTTTAAAACTAAGCATATCAAAAAGTGTTTCACGCATAGAATTTAACAAATAATTTGACATTATAAATTGTTTTCTTAAAAGAGCTTTTTCTAATTTTGTAAAAGTAAAATAAAACTCATTGTATATTTCATCAAAATCTTTTTCTGTTGGTTTCTTAATGCAAAAAACATTCTTATTTTGAGTTTTCTTAAATCTTTGATCTTTATCTATAAGCGTTTTGCTTAAAGGTTCAAATTTATAATAATGTTTCAATGATTTTAAGGGGATAAATTTAAAGTCTATTCTCACTCCATTTTTAAAAATTACCAAAAAACTCACCCAATTTTTAGGCAAATCAGCTTTATAGAATTCAAAGCTTTCAGGCGCTTGATAAAATAAAATTTTTCCAAATTTTTTAATAAATTTAGGTAATTTTGCTTTTTTGATATCTTTGCTTTTGTTTAGGTTTAATAATTTTCTCAAATTTTTAGATTTTAGAAAAAATGAAATATCATAATCTTGATATTTATCCTTTTTAGCTTTCTTATTTACTCTTGAACCTTCAAGTGTTATAAGACGAATTTGCTTATAAATAAAAGCAATATTTTTAATTTTTTCTAAAATTCTTTTTTCGCTTTGCATCTAAAAATTCCTTTTTAAAAAATCTTAAAAGTTTTATATTTATATAATAATGATTTTTATCCATTTTGATATATTTTAAAAATATTAAATTTTTATAAATTTTTAATATTTTAAAATTTCTAAAGATTTTTAACATTATAAAAAAATACGTTAAAAAATCAAAAAATTTTAACACATCAAGTATTTTTCTAATTTTTAAAAAATTATTTTCTCTCTTGACTTATAGCTACTCTAATGTTTTATAATTATAAAAAATCAAAAAAGGAGCAAAAATGCAATACAAAATTTTAGAAAACAATCGCATCGCAAGTAAAGGCTATGCAATGCTTAGTAAAGATGCGAAATTTACACCCTTTGAATTTAGCCGCCACGCTATTGGCGATAATGATATTTTGATTAAAATCCTATATGCAGGCATTTGTCATAGCGATATTCACACCGCAAGAAGCGAGTGGGGGGAAGCTACTTATCCTTGCGTGCCTGGGCATGAGATAGCAGGAGAAGTTATCGCTGTGGGTAAAAATGTGAGTAAATTTAAAGTAGGAGATTACGCAGGGGTTGGTTGCATGGTAAATTCATGCGGTGAATGCGATGCTTGCAAACGCTCACAAGAGCAGTTTTGCGAAAATGGCAAAACCATCTTTACTTACAATAGTTGTGATGTATTTCACGGCAATGAAAACACTTATGGGGGCTACTCAAACAACATAGTTGTAAGTGAAAAATTTGCCATTTGTGTGCCAAAAAATGCACCGATGGATAAGGTTGCACCTTTGCTTTGTGCGGGCATTACCACTTACTCGCCTTTAAGATTTTCTAAGATAAAAGAAGGTTCAAGCGTTGCTATAGCAGGATTTGGCGGACTTGGTATGATGGCTGTAAAATACGCTGTTAAAATGGGTGCAAAGGTTAGCGTTTTTGCTAGAAATGAAAACAAAAAAGCCGATGCTTTGGCTATGGGTGTAAGCTCATTTTACATAAGCACTGATAAAAACGCCGTAAAAGAACGCTTTGATTTAATCATCTCAACCATTCCAACGCCTTATAATCCTGCAATTTATTTAGATTTGCTTAAATTTGGTGGCGAAATGGCTATAGTTGGCTTACCTCCTGTGGAAGATAAGGTAAATATAGGCATAAACGAGCTTGTGCATAAGGCAGGTAAGAAGGTTTATGGTTCGTTAATTGGCGGTATTGCTGAAACTCAAGAAATGCTTGATTTTTCTTTAAAACATGGAATTTATCCAGAAACCGAGCTTATTACCCCACAAGAAATCGATAAAGCATATGAAAATCTAACCTCAGGAAAGGCTAAATTTCGCTATGTCATTGATATGAGAGATGAGTAAATTTAAGGCTCTTTAAGAGCCTTAAATTTGTGCCAAGAAATGAAAAGCAAAATCGCACTAGCGCCCAACATAAAAAAGCCAAAAAAGGCGTTAAAATAACTTACAATTAAAGCCACAATAAAAAATTTATATACAAATAAAAACTCGTTCCAAGAACTAATTTTAGCCATTGTTTTAAAATGAAAATAGCCTAAAATAAAAGCAAGAGTGGTAAAAAATGCACAAAAATAAAATGCTAATTTTCCTTTTGTTTGTGAAAATAAAAAATTATTATATTCTATATAACATTGATAAAAACCAAAACTTGCTAAAACACAAAATAAAAATCCTAAAAAAATTAAAGCAAAGCTTATGCTTTTAAGCTTGAAAGAAAGCAAAATAATACTTAAAAAATAGAGTAAAATTCCACAAATCATACTTATAAAAATCAATGTCAAAATAATAATATTTCTTTCTTCTATAAAATAATCAAAAAATAAATAAAAGCATAAAGCAATACTTAAAGCAAATGCAAAAATGGCTAAAAATGCTAAAATTTTTATAGTTTTTATCATTTATTTTCCTTGTAATTTTTTATTTTCTTCTTCCCAATCGCACATTGCTTGTAAGATAGGAATTAAACTTTGTCCGCGTTTGGATAAGCTATATTCTACCTTGGGTGGAATTTGAGCGTATTCTTTTCTGATAATTAAACCATCGTTTTCTAGTTCTCTTAAGGTATTGGTTAAAGTTTTAAAAGATATGGAGCTTAAAAAGCGTTTGAGTTCATTATAACGCACGATTTCATAGCGAAATAAGCAGTATAAAATACTCATTTTATATTTTCCATTAATTAATGCTAGAGTATAGTTAAATCCACATTCTTCGAAATTGCACTGAGAATTCTCTTTAGTCATTTAACATTCCTTTAGTATAGTATCTTACTTTATTTCTTGTATTGAAAATGACATCATGTTAAGTTATAATTGTATCATAAATTTAAAAAAGGATAAAAATGAAAAATATACTCTTGCTTAATGGTGCTAAAGAATTTGGAAGTTCAAAAGGACAGCTTAATTTGACATTGCATAATCATGCTTTAGAAATTTTAAAAACATTAGGATACGAAGTAGATCAAACTCACATAGATCAAGGATATGATCCTAAAGAAGAGATACAAAAATTTATAAAAGCTGATGTTGTGATCTATCAAATGCCAGCTTGGTGGATGGGCGAGCCTTGGATAGTTAAAAAATATATCGATGAAGTGTTTGGTTTGAGTGCTGGAATACTTTTTAAAAATGATGGAAGAACTCATGAAAATCCTAGTAAAAACTACGGAAAAGGTGGTTTAGATCATGGTAAAAAATACATGTTTTCTCTCACTTGGAATGCACCTCTTGAAGCCTTTAATGATAAAAATGAATTTTTTGAAGGAAAGGGTGTAGATATGGTGTATTGGCATTTGCATAAGGCTCATGAATTTATAGGTATGAAAGCTTTACCAACTTTTATGTGTAATGATGTGGTAAAAAATCCTCAAGTGGAAAAATATCTAAACGAGTATGAACTACACTTGAAAAAAAATTTTAAAAAAAATTGACTTAAAAATTTCAAGGTGTAATATTGACTCGAACAAAGTATTTGTATATCTTGCTTGTTTTAGCTATGTTTTTATGGGGCTCATCTTGGCCTACTTCTAAGATTTTATCAGCTTATGCTGATACTTCTGTGATTACTTTTTGGCGTTTTTTCTTTGTTTTGCTAGGCTCTTTGATGGTATTAGGCTTTTTAAGAATTCCTTTAAGGCTTGAAAAATCTATTTTAAAATGGGTGCTGATAGCAGGAATTTTAAATGGGTTTTATACTTTTGTATTTTTTATTGCCATTAAGCATGGTTTAGCTGGAAAAGGCGGTGTTTTGGTTACAACTATGATTCCTATTTTTTCTTATTTTATATTTATGACAGCGATATTATTTCAAAAAGATAAAAAATCAACTCACAAGATCACAAAGAGTGAAATTTTAGGATTATTTTTAGGTTTATTATCTGGATTTTGTTTGCTAAATTTAGGGAGTTTAGAAGATTTATTTGGTAAATTTAATATTTTATTTTTAACTTGTTCTTTTATTTGGGCTTTGATAGCAGTGTTTAATCATAAAGCCAAAGGAGCTCACCCTTTGACGATTAACTTTTATATTAATCTCATTTCTGTTTTAATGTTTTCTTGGGTATTGTTTGGTGCAAAAAGTTATGAAATTTTTCATTTTGAATTTAAATTTTGGATCAGTATGTTTGTCGTTGCTTTTTTATCAACTATTATAGGTACTAGTATTTATTATTATGGGATTCACATTTTAGGAAGCGTTAAGGCAAATTCTTTTATTTTAATTACCCCTGCTAGTGCTTTAATTTGCAGTTATTTTATACTAGATGAGGTGCCAAATGCACTTACCTTGTTAGGTTGTGCCTTGGCTATAGGTGCTATATATTTTATCAATATTTATGGCAAAAAAGCTTAGATCATTTTCTATAACCGTGGCTATTTTTGTATAGCCTCCTGTGCTTTGTCTTGCTGCCATTAAAACGATAGGAATACCACTTTTTGGCACTTGTATGCTTCCAAAAACCGCAGGATCTGAGATGATATCTGCTGAGTTTTTATGCTCTATACTTTTGCTAGATTCTGCATAAATTGCTATTCTATCGCTTTTTAAACCCACTTTATAAGTAGTATTTAAAAAAGTATCTATGCCTTTTTGAGTAAAAGCATCTTCATTTGTTCCTAAAATAACGCATATAATAGGATCTTATGAGCTTTTAAAATAGGATTTTCACATTCTCTAGCTTCTAAATTAAAAGGTGTAAAAGTATCATGAGTATTTAAAATATCATCTTTTTGCAAAGCTCTTCCTTTAAAAATTCCAATTCCCATTTTAGCATCACTGGATTTAGAGTTTAAAAAACTTTTTACTTCAAAACCACCTGCTACGCATAAATACCCACGAAAACCTATTTTTACTAAACCAAGTTCTAAAATATCGCCTTTGTTTGCTTTATACACCTTGCAAGTTTTTATTTTTTGATTATTAAGCTTTGCCTCAAATTCAGCTCCACTTAAAACAAAATAATTCTCATCTAAAAATTTATATTTTCCACCCTTTAAACAAAGCTCAATTCCTGCTTCATCTTGTTTGTTTCCAAGCAAGATATTTGCCATTCTTAAAGCATCTTCATCCATAGCCCCACTTCTTGCTATGCCAAATTTAGCAAATTTTTTTCTACCAAAGTCTTGCAAACTTGAATTTATAAAGGCTTCAATGATTTTTATACTCATAAATTTCCTTTTGATAGACTTTTTTAGCAACTTGCTCTTGGATCTCAAAAAATTCATCTTTTGAAATGGCTTTAAATTTTAAAAACATACCCGCTTTTAAAAAAGAAAGTCTTTCATCTAAACCTCCAAGATAAGGAAAACCTGCCATAAAACCTAGCATAAAAACAAGATAATAAGGCTTAGTGTGAAGAGATATAAGTTCTTCTTTTTAAATTTGATTGAAATTCTAAATCCAGCCCAAATTCTTCATCGAATTTAAAGAAAGCACGCAAGGATTAAAATATATAAGCAAGCTTGCATAAGCACTTATCAACTCATCAATATTATAAATTTCACCTTCTTTTAGGGCTTTTTGTATCCTTTGTTCCGTGCTTAAAACATAAGCATTGATTTGAGGTGAAATTTCTTGTTTAAAAAGCAAAAGCAAAGCCTTACTTCCATTAAAATGCACACTAAACATTGTTAAAACCTATATAAAATTTTCCAAAGCACAAATTTGAATTTGTTCTTTTTCTAAATTTTCTTTGATTTTTTTAACAAATTCTAAAGCTTTTACATTATCCCCATGAACGCAAATACTATCCGCTTTTAAATCAATTTCTTTGCCATTTATGCTTGTAACTTTGCTTTCTTTTATCATTTTTACAACGCGTTTATCGCTAAATTTTTATCAATAGCTGCTATATTATAAAGTGCGCCATGAGCTTAAAATATTATATTTTCATACCTTTTGTCTTAGTAAAGCCAAAGCTCCTAGTTGATACAAGGCATAGTTTTTAGCCTCTTCAAAGCTTATTTGCATATTGCGTCTTCCAAAACCCAAAAGATCAGGATAAGATGGGTGTGCTCCTATGCAAACACCATTTTGCTTGGCTAAATTTAAGGTCTTATCCATTACACAAGGATCACCCGCATGAAAGCCACAGGCGACATTTGCTGAGCTTACAAATTTTAAAATTTTTTTCATCCATTCCCATTTTATAGGTGTCAAAACTTTCCTCTAAATCACTATTTAAATCTACTTTGAACATTATTTGACCTTGTATATTTAATTATTGATTTTATTGTATCTAAAGAAGAATTTTAAATAAGCTGAAAGTTTTGAAAAATAAATAAAAAAGTTACAATAAGTAAAAATAATATTTTAAGCAGGCTAAAACCTGCTTAATTTTAATCTTTCCTTGTTTTTGCATCAACTACGAATAAAGGTTTATAGAGCAGTTTAAATCCGCTAATAAAACTTAAAGTATCGTCACTTGTAAGCCAATTGATAAATTTTTTAGCTTCAGTATAATTAACATTTTTGCAATGTTTAGGATTTGTTGCTATAACAGAATAAAAATTTTTAAGGCTATCATTACCTTCATTTACAATGACTAAACTTGGATTTCCTTTTTCACTGGCTTCATATTTGATATAAGTGCCACGATCAGTTAAAATCACACCTTTTTTTTCTTCAGCGATTTTAATGCTTGCTAGCATACCTTGTCCACTTTGTTGATACCAGTTTTCTTTTTCAGGCACACCACCAAGATCTTTCCAAAGACTTTTTTCTTTATTATCAGTACCCGATTTATCGCCTCTTGAGATGAAAGTGAGTTTTTCATTTTTGATAAGTTCTAAACTTTCTTTTAAATTTTTGCCTTTAAATTTAGAAGCTATTGATTTATCCGCAATGATGATAAAATCATTATACATCACAGGGGTTCTATCCACGCCAAAACCTTTTTTTATAAATTCTTTTTCTGCTTTTGGAGAGTGTACAAAAAGTACATCAGCATTGCAATCTTCACCCATTTTTAAAGCCGCACCTGTTCCTACTGCAACCCATTTTAAGGTATTGCCGCTTTCTTGTTCATAAAGAGGCTTTAGAGCATCTAAAAGTCCTGTATTGTCAGTGCTTGTTGTGGTTGCCATTTTAAGTTCTGCTGCACTTGCACTTAAAGCTAAAGCAAGGGCTAAAGAAATGATTTTTTTCATTTTTTCTCCTTATAAATTTACATAAAAAAATATTTTAGCATAATTATGCTAAAATTACTTATTTTAAAAAGGATATTTTTGGATTATATTTTTGATGGTTTTAAACAAGCTTTATTTTTACTTTTTAATGCTGATGAAAGTGTAATTTCAGCTATAAAAACTACACTTTTAAGCTCAAGTATTTCTATAGTTTTAGCTTTGCTCATAGGTTTTCCTTTGGGATTTATCTTAGGCTTTTTTGATTTTAAATTTAAACGCTTTATAAAACTTATCATAGATACTAGCCTTTCTTTTCCAACAGTTGCGGTAGGACTTATACTTTATGCACTGATTTCAAGTCGAGGACCTTTGGGAGAATTTGGACTACTTTTTACTATAAAGGCTTTAATTTTAGGGCAGTTTATTTTAGCACTTCCTATAGTGATCGCACTTTTTTCAAATTTGATAGAAAATATGAATAAAAAACATTTTTTACTTATAAAATCTTTTCACCTAAGTCCTTTAAAACTTGTTTTAATGATGATTTATGAATTACGCTTTGCTTTGATTAGCGTCGTTGCACTAGCTTATGGACGCATTGTAGCAGAAGTAGGAGTAGCGATGATAGTGGGTGGAAATATTAAATACGACACTAGAACCATAACCACGGCTATTTCTCTTGAAACCAACAAAGGCGAATTTGCTAGTGGTATAGCTTTGGCTTTGGTTTTAATTCTCATTGCCTTTTGTTTAAATTTCATTACACACAAACTTAAAAGAACATAAAATGATAGAAATTTCTAATCTTTTTTTCAACTATCAAAACAAAGAAGTTTTAAAAATTAAAAATTTAAAACTTGATACAAGTAAAATTAGCATCTTAATGGGAACGAATGGAAGTGGAAAATCTACATTTTTAAGAATATTAAAATTTTTAGAAGGAGATTTTTCAAAAAATATTTCTTATTTTGGAAATTTTAAACTTAATAATAAACAAAAGCGTGAAATTTATTTGCTTTTTCCAGAGCCTATTTTGTTAAATCGTAGCGTAAGGGCAAATTTTTTATTTACTTTAAAAACTTATGGGATTAAAGAAGATATCGAAGAACGTATAAAAGAAAGTTTGATGTTTTTAAATTTAGATGAAAGTCTTTTAAGTAAATATCCTAATGAACTTTCATCAGGACAAAGTCAAAAAATAGCTTTTGCTATAGCTTTAAGCGTAAGAGCGAAGTATTATTTACTTGATGAACCGAGTGCTTTTTTGGATAAAAATACTACGCTTTTATTTAAAAAAGCTATTCTTAAAATGCACGAAAATTTCAATACAGGTTTTTTAATCGCAAGCCATGATAAACATTTTTTAGATTCTTTGGCTCAAAAAAAACTTTATTTACACAGTGGAGAAATTTTAGAATTTGAAAATACTAATGTTTTTGAGCTAGAAAATCAAGGTGTGAAATTTTGTAATTTTATAGATTTTAGTAATTGTAAAAAATATAAAGATTTTAAAAAACCTCCAAGTAAAATTGCAATTGATCCTTATAAAATTTCTTTTTTTAATTCTAAAAATATCCCAAAAAATAATTATGAGTTTATTTTAAAAAAATGTTATATTATAGCACTTAGAAGTAGGAAAAGTGATGTTTTTATAAGGGTAAGTTGTATGGATAAAATTTTAGAATTTGCTTTAGAAAAACAAGAATTTTTAAAATTCGATTTAAAATTATACGAAGAACTCAGTCTTTATTTTTATGAAGATGCAATATGTTTCTTAAATTAACATACATTATAAAATTTAAATAAAATATTACAAATATTCCCATTTTTTATAAAATTTATCTTAATTATTTTTTAAATTTGTATTTAATATAAATAAACTCTTATATAATGTTTAAAAATAACCATAAAGGAGTTTTTATGCTTAATCAAAATAATCAAGAGCTTTTTAAGCCAAGTAAAGAATTTTCTCGTAATGCTCGTATAAAAAATTTATGTGAATACTATGATTTATGCGATGAAGCTAAAGAAGATTTTGAAGGTTTTTGGAAAAGACAAGCACTTGAGAAGATCGAGTGGTTTTCGCCTTTTTCAAGAGTGCTAAACGAGGATAAAGCTCCATTTTATAAATGGTTTGAAGGTGGAACTTTAAATGTAAGCTATCAATGTCTTGATCGTCATATGAAAACAAGACGCAATAAAGCTGCTTTGATTTTTGAAGGTGAAATGGGGGATTATGAAGTTTATACTTATAGAAGATTATTGCATGAAACTTGTAAGGCAGCCAATTTGCTTAAAAAATTCGGAGTAAAAAAAGGCGATAGGGTTGTAATTTATATGCCTATGATTCCAGAAACAGCTATAGTAATGTTAGCTTGTGCAAGGATTGGGGCTATTCATAGTGTCGTATTTGGAGGGTTTTCTCCTGAAGCCTTAAGAGATAGAATTATAGATGCAGGAGCTAAACTTGTGGTAACGGCTGATGGTGCTTTTCGTCGTGGCAAACCTTATATGTTAAAACCTGCAGTAGATAAGGCTTTAAGTGAAGGGTGTGAAAGTGTAGAAAAAGTACTTATAGTTATACGCAATAATGAGCCTATAGAATATATTAAAGGAAGGGACTATGTTTATAACGAACTTGTGAAAAATGAATCTTATAAGTGTGAACCCGAAATCATGGATAGCGAGGATTTGTTGTTTTTGCTTTACACTTCAGGATCAACGGGCAAGCCAAAAGGAGTTATGCATGCAAGTGCAGGATATATACTTTGGGCACAAATGACTATGGAATGGGTTTTTGATATTAAAGATTATGATAATTATTGGTGTAGTGCTGATGTGGGTTGGATTACAGGACATACTTATGTAGTTTATGGGCCTTTAGCATGTGGAGCAACGACTATAATGCATGAAGGGACTCCTACTTATCCAAATTCTGGGCGTTGGTGGAGAATGATAGAAGAGTATCAAATAAGCAAATTCTACACTTCGCCAACTGCCATAAGAATGCTTCATGCTGATGCACCTGATGAGCCAAGAAAATATGATTTAAGTACGCTTGAAGTGCTTGGAACGGTTGGAGAGCCTATAAATCCTAGTGCTTGGAAGTGGTTTTATGATGAAATAGGGGGAACTAAAAGTCCTATAGTCGATACTTGGTGGCAAACAGAAACAGGTGGACATATGATCACGCCTTTGCCAGGCGCTACTCCTTTAAAACCAGGTTGTGCCACCTTGCCTTTACCAGGAATTTTTGCAGAAGTTATTGATGAAGAAGGCAATAAAAAAGATGAAGGTGAAGATGGATTGCTTTGTATAACTAAACCCTGGCCTTCGATGATTCGTGGAATTTGGGGTAATGATGAACGTTATATAGAAAGTTATTTTTCTCAAGCTAAAAAAGATGGAAAAGCTGTATATTTTAGTGGCGATGGCGCTTTTTACGATAAAAATGGTTATATTACCATCACAGGAAGAACAGATGATGTGGTTAATGTTGCAGGACATCGTATAGGAACGGCTGAAATTGAAAGCGCTATTGCTAAACATCCAAGTGTAGCAGAATCAGCTGTAGTGAGTATTTTGGATGCGATTAAGGGCGAGTCACTGTTTGCTTTTGTGGTTTTAAGTCCTGCATCCAGTTGTGATCTTGGCGGAGCTATAGAAACTTTAAAAGAACTTAATGACATTTTAAGAGTAGAGATAGGACCTATAGCTAAAATAGAAAAAATTCTTTATACTCCAGGTTTACCAAAAACTAGAAGTGGTAAAATAATGAGAAGAATTTTAAGAACCATAGCAAGAGGTGAAGAAATCAAACAAGATATTTCAACGCTTGAAGATTCTGGAGTAGTAGAAACCATTGTTAAATTAGCTAAGGCAGAGTTTGAATAACAAGCAAAAAGAACTTTGCCTTGTTGCATAAAAATTCATAAAAATAAGCTATAATGATAAAAAAATAAAAGGAAATTTTTATGCTTCAAACTTGTATTTTCCCTGCGGCAGGTTATGGGACGAGATTTTTACCTGCAACAAAAACTTTACCTAAAGAGATGTTACCTATCTTAACCAAACCTTTGATCCATTATGGGGTTGATGAAGCTTTGGAAGCAGGAATGGAAAATATGGGATTTGTAACAGGACGTGGAAAAAGAGCTTTAGAGGATTATTTTGATATTTCTTATGAACTTGAACATCAAATTTCAGGTACAAAAAAAGAATACTTACTTGATGAAATTCGTTCTTTAATCAATCGTTGCACCTTTACTTTTACAAGACAAAATCAAATGAAAGGTTTAGGTGACGCGGTTTTAAAAGGTAAACCTTTAGTTGGCGATGAAGCTTTTGGCGTAATTTTGGCTGATGATTTGTGTGTTAATGAAGAAGGCTTAAATGTTATGGCTCAAATGGTAAAAATTTATGAAAAATATCGCTGCACCATCATAGCTGTGATGGAAGTACCAAAAGAACAAGTTTCAAACTATGGAGTAATTTCTGGAAATTTTGTAGAAGAAAATCTTATTATGGTTAATTCTATGATAGAAAAACCAAGTCCTGATGAAGCTCCAAGTAGTCTTGCTATCATAGGAAGATATATTTTAACTCCTGATATTTTTGGAATTTTAGAAAATACTAAAGCAGGAAAAAATGGCGAAATTCAACTTACCGACGCGCTTTTAACTCAAGCAACCAATGGTATGGTTTTAGCTTATAAATTTCAAGGGAAGCGCTTTGATTGTGGAAGCGTAGAAGGCTTTGTAGAGGCGACAAATTATTTTTACGAGAAAAGTAAATGTTAAACAATACACTTTTTTTTAAGCAAAGTGAAATTCACACTATAAGTTCTTATGCAAATCGTATTAATGATGAGGTAAAAAGTGGAGATGTAGGGTATTATCATCTTATTGACACAAGTTTGAATTTAATCGATGAGAGCTTGAAATTTATTCAAGATAAAGAATATGTAAAAAATATCGTTTTAGTGGGAATGGGAGGTTCAAGTTGTGGTGTAAAAGCCTTGCGCGATATGCTTTTTAATGAAAAAAGCAACCAAAGAGAGCTTTTTATACTCGATAACACAAGCTCACATTCTTTTAATAAGACTTTAGAAAAAATCAAGCTTGAAGAAAGTTTGTTTTTAATCATCAGTAAAACAGGTAGCACTATAGAAGTCGTATCACTTTTTAAACTTCTTATTGAACATTTTAAACTTGATATGCAAGAATTAAAAAAATACTTTGTTTTTATTACTGATAAGGATTCAAAACTTCATAAAGAAGGTGAAAATTTAGGTATTAAATGCTTTTTTATCCCTGCAAATGTAGGAGGTCGTTTTAGCATACTTTCAGCCGCGGGTATAGTTCCACTTTGTTTTTGTGGCTATAATGCCAAAGCTCTTTTAGAAGGAGCTAAAGCTTGTTTTGAAGATTTTTTTACTCGCAAAAAAGATGAAATTTTACAAAAGGCTTATCATTATTGCACACACAAAAATGCCAATATCAATGTGCTTTTTTCATATAGTGATGCTTTTAAAGGCTTTAACGAATGGTATATCCAGCTTATTGCTGAAAGTTTAGGTAAAAAGCAAGGCTATAAACGTATAGGTTTAACTCCTATTGCACTCATTGGTGCAAGAGATCAGCATAGTTTTTTACAACTCATTATGGATGGACCTAAAAATAAAACTGTAACTTTTTTAAAAATCAAAGACGCTCAAAAAGCACCTATTATCCCTGATATTCATTTTAAATTTTTAGATTCTTTAAGTAATAAAGTCAATCTTCACGAACTTTTAAACGCTCAATGTGATGCAACTATGCATGCTTTAATCGCTGAAAATTTGAGTGTTGATGTGATAGAATTTGAAAAACTTGACGCTTGGCATGCGGGATATTTGATGTATTATTATGAACTTTTTACTTCAACTTGCGGTGTTATGCTAGGGATTAACACTTATGATCAACCTGGTGTGGAAGTTGGAAAGTTGATCTTAAAAAATATATTAAATTCTTAATCAAAATTCATTAAAAAAAGAGTATAATGATTTTAAGTTAAAATTATAATAAAAATTTTTAATTAATAATAATTATTATTTAAGAATTTTATGCTATAATTTTAAAAATCAAAAAAAGGAGTCAATCATGTCAGTTACAAAACAATTATTACAAATGCAAGCAGATGCTCATCATCTATGGGTTAAATTTCATAATTATCATTGGAATGTAAAAGGTTTGCAATTTTTTTCTATACACGAGTACACAGAAAAAGCTTATGAAGAAATGGCAGAACTTTTTGATAGTTGTGCTGAAAGAGTTTTACAACTTGGCGAAAAAGCTATCACTTGCCAAAAAGTTTTAATGGAAAATGCAAAAAGTCCAAAAGTTGCAAAAGATTGCTTTACTCCGCTTGAAGTCATAGAACTGATCAAACAAGATTATGAATATCTTTTAGCAGAATTTAAAAAACTCAATGAAGCAGCAGAAAAAGAAAGTGATACCACAACAGCTGCTTTTGCACAAGAAAATATCGCAAAATATGAAAAAAGTCTTTGGATGGTAGGCGCTACTTTACAAGGTGCTTGCAAAATGTAATTTAAGGGGCTTTATGCCCCAATTATACAAACTAGGTTATAATATCCTTTTTTAAAGAATAAAATTGAAAGTGCTTAATTTTTTTTATGAAAACCACCCTAAATTTGAAGTAAGTTATGAAAGAAAAATTCAAATTTCAAAACTAAATATTATCATAAAAGGCCCACGATTTTGTGGTAAAAAAACGCTTATTTTTAATTTTTTATCTCAATTTAAAGCAAGTGAAATTTTGTTTTTAGATTTATATGATACACGTTTTGAAAAACAAAGTTTAGAAAGACTTGCTGATTTTTTGAATGAAAATTTACAAATTAAAATTCTTTGCCTTTATAATTTGGATTTTATCCCTAATTTAGAAAAAATTAAAATTCCCATCATCTTAAGTACAAATATAAAAGATTTAAATATAAATGGGTTTGAAGAACTTGAACTTGATTATTTTGATTTTGAAGAATTTATTAGTGTAAGTAAGAAAAATTTACCTATAAATAATTTAGTAGGTCTTTTTTTGCAAAGTGGACGGAGTAAATTTGGAGAAAAAAACATACTTTTAAGACAAAGCTTTACTCTTTTAGAATTAGAAATTTTAAAGTATTTAGCTTTAAATTTGGGTCAGCAAATCAGTATTTCTAAGATATTTATAGAACTCAAAAAAAGATTAAAAACTTCAAAAGATAGTGTTTATCAAGCTATAAAAAAATTAGAAAATACTTATGTGATCTATATTTTAAAACATGATGAAAAAAAACTTCAAAAGATTTATTTTAAAGATTTTGGCCTAAGAAATAATCTTTGTATTTCAAAGGATTTTTCACATTTATTTGAAAATTTAGTTTTAAGCGAGTTGTTTAAATTTAAAGAAGAATTTTTTTATAACAAATACTTTAACTTTTATAGCCAAATATCTAAAATTGCTTATATTTCAAGTCCAACTTTAGATATTGATTTGATCAAGCTACGTGCTAAGAAAATTTTACCAAAGGCTTTAGAACTTGGAATTTTTCATGTGATTTTTATCACTCTTTCAAGCGAGGATAGTTTTTTTGAGCAAGGGATTAAATTTGAAGTCATATCTTTTGATAAATTTTCACTTGGATTTTAGGCGTTGTTTGATTTTGTATCGTATTTTTCAAGGTTGTATCGTTTGATGATTTTTGTAATAAGATTGATATAATATCCCTTGCGTTCAGAATAAGAATCTAAAGTTTTAATAGCCTCTAGCCCTGTTATCTCTTTGTCTTCGCTTTCAAATTTAGCTCTTACATCGCGAAACTTTTCATAAGCAAAATGACGATTTAAATTTAAAACATAAGAGTCAACACTATCTTGCAGACTATCAAAAATTTTAATTTTGTGTTTTTTATCTGGATGTCTTAAATCAGGAATTAAACCTTTCTCACCCCAAGTCCATTCTCCAAAAAGATTGTTTGCTTCTCTTGCGAAGCGACTGGTACCTGTAGCACTTTCAACTAAAGCTTGGGCTATACCCATGGATTTTGGAATTTTTTGAATACGTTTTTTATATTCTGCAAAATCATAAAGATTTTCAATGCGATATTTGTTTTTTATCGTGATAAGTTTTTCAAGATTTATTTGGTTTGAAGTCCTAAAGCCTGTTTTGTAAGCATCTTTAAAAAAGGCTTCGATAAAGGCTCTTTCTTGTTCAATTTTTTTAAAGCTTTGATCAAACATTTCATTCATTTTTATAAAAAAAATTTGTCTTTTTTGATCTATATCAAGTTTGTAATATTCCTCTCCAAATCCACTCTTTAGATCATCAGCAAAAAGTGGGATTAGAAAAAGACTAAGAAAAATTATAATTGGCTTCAAAACAATACTTTACCTTTCCCTCAAAAAACAATTCTTCATTTTTATATGTAAACCCCACCTCTTCACCACTTTTAGGAGTTATTTTAACTTTATTTTGTACTTTTTTATTTAAAAATGCCAGATAAAAACAAGCCCCCATTCCTGTGCCACAAGCTAAGGTTTCATCTTCAACTCCGCGTTCATAGGTGCGAACTTTTAAATGATTTTCATCTAAAATTTTTACAAAATTGACATTGGCATTATATTTTTGTCTCATTTTTTGACAAAGCATTGTATCAAATTCATCTAAATTTTGACAAAAATGTACTAGATGTGGAACTCCAGTGTCGCAAAATTGCCAAGTTTTTCCTAATTCTTCAAAAGTATTTTGCACGCTTTTTATTTTGCCTAAAGATACTTCAACTTTATCTTGATTTACTTTTGCTTTTATTACTCCTGCGCCAGTTAAAAAACTCATGTTAGGATTTATTTTGTTAATATGATGTGCAAAATGTGCCGCAGCCCTTGAGCCATTGCCACACATAGCAGCCCTTGAGCCATCGTTATTATAAAATTCCCATTCAAAATCGTATTTTTCATGAGGCAATATCACGATAAAGCCATCCGCACCTATACCCTCATAACGATTACAAAGTTCTTTAGCTAAAACACTTCTATCTTCTTTTCTATCAGCATTTGTTATGACAAAATCATTCCCACTTGCACAATATTTATAAAATTTCACATTTTTCCTTTGGAAATTTCTTGTATTACTTTAACACATTCTTGCCTAAAATCGGCATAAGAATTAGTATTTTTAATGATAAAATCTGCTTTTTTAAGTTTTTCTTCAATATCTATTTGAGAATCAAGTCTTGCTTTTGCAGCTTCTAAGCTGAGCTTATCTCTTTGCATGATTCTTTTAAGGCTTAATTCTTTGGGTGTGTAAATTACTATGACTTTGCCTAAATTTTCATAAGCACCGCTTTCAAAAAAAAGAGGAATTTCTGCAAAAAAAGCTTTATTTTCTTTATCTAGAATTTGCATTTGTTCTAAAATTTTAGCTCGAATTTTAGGATGAGTGAAATTTTCTAAGATTTTTTTAGCTTCTTTATTGTTAAAAACAATTTCTCCAAGGATTTTTCTATCGATTTTCTTTTCTTTTGTGAGTAAATTTTTTAAGCTAAAGGGAGAAAAAATCTTTTCAAGTTCTAAAGCATTTTCATCTAAAATTTCATGAGCGATTTTATCTGCATTAATGCTTTTAAAGCCTAAAGAATTCGCTATTTCTATAAAGGTGCTTTTACCACAAGCAATTGAAGCGGTTACAAAAAAAGCATTTTTCATCTTATGCCTTATTAAAACTTTTTTCGTTAAAATACCTTTTTAGTTCTTAAAGGAAAATAAATGAAAATTTCATATGAAGATGCAGGCGTAAGTATAGATAATGGAAATGCCTTTGTAGAGGCTATAAAACCTTTGGTTAAAGAAACTTTTAATGATAATGTTGTAGGTGGAATTGGTTCTTTTGCTGGTGCTTTTAGAATGCCAAGTGGTTTTAAAAAGCCTGTGATTTTAGGTGCAACAGATGGGGTTGGTACCAAGCTTCGCTTGGCAATTGATGCTAAAAAATATGATACTATAGGGCAAGATTTAGTAGCAATGTGTGTGAATGATTTGATTTGTAATTTTGCTACGCCTTTGTTTTTCCTAGATTATTATGCTACAGCCAAGCTCGAAGTAGAAGTAGCAAAGGCTGTTGTATCAGGCATTGCCAAGGGATGTAAGATGGCAAATTGTGCATTAATCGGCGGAGAAACTGCTGAAATGCCTGGAATGTATGCAAAAGATGATTTTGATCTTGCGGGTTTTGCAGTGGGTATGGCTGAAGAAGATGAGATTGATAGAAGTAAATTTGTTAAAAATGGTGATATTTTATTGGCACTTCCTAGTTCAGGACTTCATTCAAATGGTTATTCTTTAGCTAGAAAAGTACTTTTTGAAAGTTTAAAATTAAAATTTGATGACAAGATAGAGGGTAAAAATTTAATTGATATTTTGTTAGAACCTACAAGGATTTATGTGCGTGATTTTCTTACACTAAAGCCTTATATCAGTGCTCTAGCTCATATTACAGGGGGTGGTTTAGTAGAAAATTTACCACGCGTTTTACCTCGTGGTATGGGTGCAACTATACGTAAACATCATCTTAAAACTCCTGAAATTTTTTATACTATAGGACAGGCTGTAGAAGAAAGCGAAATGTATAGAAGCTTTAACATGGGAGCGGGTTTAGTAATGGTTGTAGATCCTTCTAATGTAAGTAAGGTTTTGGAAAATTCAGATGCCTTTATTATCGGCGAAATTTGCATTAATGAAGGTATTGTTTTAGAATGAAAATAAAGCGTCAATACGCTTTATTTGTGTATTTTAAGTTCTATTTTTGCAGTGTTTTGTTCTTTTGGCAAAGGATTGGTTTGTGCTAGATAAAAGGCTACAGTACATTTACAAGCATAGCGATAAGTAAAAGAGGAGTGGTTCGTTTTATAATATCCATTGGAGCTACTTTTGCAAATCCAGCTAAAGCTATGATTCCGCCTGCTATTGGTGAAGCTGCACGACCTAAGCAAGATGCAATTTCTATAGGTAAAACTAGAGTAATAGGTGCAACGCCTAATTTCATAGCTATATCAGGAGTTAATTTTCCAAAAGCATTAAAAGCAGCAACTCTACTCCCCATAATCACTATGGCAAAATAAACTAAAAAGCTTAAAATAGCTATACTCAAAAGAATTCCAAACCATGCAAAATTTCCTGTTCCAAGATTTGAAACCGCGTTACCAAGGATATTAACTCCACCAAGTGCTTTAATGCCTTCAGCAAATACTCCAGCAGCGATGATTATGCTTACGACTGAGATAAAAATTTCAGCCATAGCTTTTAAAATCACCATCATGTCTTCGCCTAATTTTCTAGCATTTCTGTGTCTTGCAAATTCAACAAGAAAAACTAAAGAAATGCTTACAAAATTTGCTGTCGCAACACCGAGCTTGATAGTAAAAAAATACGCTGTAAATAAAAATACAACAGGTAACCAAGGAAAGAGTATGTAAAAAGTGGGACATTTAGGATCAATGATTTGTGGAATTTCAACTTCATCATTTAAAACACCTTTTTCTTTATCTCTTTTATCAATCCAAGTAAAATAAAAAGGAATCAAGATGACAATAACTACAACATAGGCAATCACACTATAAATTTGGTAATTTAAAAAAAGCCCTACGACATTATCACTTTGTCCTACCATATCTGCCATATTGATTGAATTTCCATCTTTTGGACCATAATCAAGTGCAATTAAAGAAAGCACACATACAGCTATAATAGGACGGATTTTAAGTGAGATTAAAACAGAGATTAAAACAGGATAAATACATGCTAACAAAAGTAAAAGTAATCCAGCATAGCTAAAAATGACGATTTTTAAGCTATTTCAACAACAAAAGTTCCACTTAAATCAAGTATTTATTTTTGATTTTCCTAAGGGTTTATTTGCTAAAAAAGCAAGTTTTGCCGAAGCATTGATATGTTTCATATAAGCAGCAAAACCTGCCACACTCATGATAATAAGCTCTACTCTAGAAAGCTGGCTTTTAAAAGTTGCTGTGATAAAAGCTAAAATATTTAAAAAGCTTGCATGTTCTCTGCTTGGGGCTTTTGGTATAGGTGTTCCTGTGATGTAAAAAGCAAAAATAAGCAAGATAATACCTGAAAGAAAAAATACAAAAATGGGATTGTATTTTTTGAGTATATAATAAGCAACGACAATTACCGCTAAAAGTGTAGAACATATCATAAAAATTGGCATGATTTCTCCTGAATTTACAGCTTATGAATTTAATTTTAGCTAAATTTTTAAATAAAAAATATTTTTTATTTAAAAATTACTTATTTTTTGTATTGCAAAATTAACATATGTATAGTTTGGTTACTGAAAAATTTATATTTACATAAAAAATGATTTTTGTATTATAATTATAAATAAATCATAAATGTCACAAAGGATTTAGTATGGCAAGAATTTTGGCATTTGATATAGGTATAAGCTCTATTGGTTGGGCATTTAGCGAAAATGATGAGTTAAAAGATTGCGGAGTTAGGATTTTTACAAAGGCTGAAAATCCTAAAACAGGAGAATCCCTAGCCTTACCAAGACGCCTTTCAAGAAGTGCTAGAAAACGCCTTGCTAGACGCAAAGCAAGGCTAAATCACTTAAAACATTTAATCGCAAATGAATTTAAGTTAAATTACGAAGATTATCAAAGCTTTGATGAAAGTTTAGCTAAGGCTTATAAAGGCTCTTTAATTAGCCCTTATGAGTTAAGATTTAGAGCTTTAAACGAGTTTTTAAGTAAGCAAGATTTTGCAAGAGTGATTTTACATATTGCAAAAAGGCGTGGCTATGATGATATTAAAAATAATGGTGATGAAGAAAAAGGCGAGATTTTAAAAGCTATCAAGCAAAATGAAGAAAAATTAGTAAGTTATCAAAGTGTAGGCGAGTATCTTTATAAAGAGTATTTTCAAAAATTCAAAGAAAATTCCAAAGAATTTATAAATGTTAGAAATAAAAAAGAAAGTTATGAACGCTGCATAGCGCAAAGTTTTTTAAAAGACGAATTAAAGCTTATTTTTCAAAAACAAAGAGAATTTGGCTTTTCTTTCTCAAAGAAATTTGAAGAAGAAGTGCTTAGTGTAGCATTTTATAAAAGGGCTTTAAAAGATTTTTCTCATTTGGTGGGAAATTGTAGTTTTTTTACTGATGAAAAAAGAGCGCCAAAAAATTCGCCCTTAGCTTTTATGTTTGTAGCGCTTACAAGAATTATCAATCTTTTAAACAATCTTAAAAATACTGAAGGAATTTTATATACAAAAGATGATTTAAACACGCTTTTAAATGAAGTTTTAAAAAACGGCACTCTAACTTATAAACAAACAAAAAAGCTTTTGGGCTTAAGTAATGATTATGAGTTTAAAGGAGAAAAAGGAACTTATTTTATTGAGTTTCAAAAATACAAAGAATTTGTAAAAGCCCTAGGTGAGCATAATTTAAGCCAAGATGATTTAAATGAAATAGCAAAAGATATTACCCTTATAAAAGATGAGATTAAACTTAAAAAGGCTTTAGCAAAATATGATTTAAATCAAAATCAAATTGATAGCTTAAGCAAATTGGAATTTAAAGACCATTTAAATATAAGTTTTAAAGCCTTAAAACTTATCACTCCTTTAATGCTTGAAGGTAAAAAATACGATGAAGCTTGCAATGAGCTTAATTTAAAAGTAGCAATTAATGAAGATAAAAAAGACTTTTTACCCGCATTTAATGAAACTTATTACAAAGATGAAGTAACTAATCCTGTGGTTTTAAGGGCGATTAAAGAATATAGAAAGGTCTTAAATGCCTTGCTTAAAAAATACGGTAAAGTGCATAAAATAAACATTGAATTAGCAAGAGAAGTAGGTAAAAATCACAGTCAAAGAGCTAAAATAGAAAAAGAGCAAAACGAAAACTACAAGGCCAAAAAAGACGCCGAACTTGAATGTGAGAAACTAGGCTTAAAAATAAATAGCAAAAATATTTTAAAATTAAGATTATTTAAAGAACAAAAAGAATTTTGTGTTTATAGTGGAGAAAAGATTAAAATTAGTGATTTGCAAGATGAAAAAATGCTTGAAATTGACCATATTTACCCTTATTCTAGAAGTTTTGATGATTCTTATATGAATAAAGTTTTAGTTTTTACCAAGCAAAATCAAGAAAAACTTAATAAAACCCCCTTTGAAACCTTTGGCAATGATAGAGTAAAATGGCAGAAAATTGAAGTTTTAGCAAAAAATTTACCTACTAAAAAGCAAAAAAGAATTTTAGATAAAAACTACAAAGACAAAGAGCAAAAAGACTTTAAAGATAGAAATCTAAACGATACTCGCTACATCGCAAGGCTTGTTTTAAACTATACTAAAGATTATTTAGATTTTTTACCTTTAAGTGATGATGAAAATACAAAATTAAACGACACACAAAAAGGTTCAAAAGTGCATGTAGAAGCAAAAAGCGGTATGCTAACATCCACTTTAAGACACACTTGGGGCTTTAGCACTAAGGATAGAAATAACCATCTTCATCATGCCATCGATGCAGCAATTATTGCTTATGCAAACAACTCTATCGTAAAGGCTTTTTCAGATTTTAAAAAAGAGCAAGAAAGTAACACTGCAGAACTTTATGCAAAAAAAATTAGTGAATTAGATTATAAAAACAAAAGGAAGTTTTTTGAGCCTTTTAGTGGTTTTAGGCAAAAGCTTTTAGATAAAATTGATGAAATTTTTGTCTCAAAACCTGAGAGAAAAAAGCCAAGTGGAGCTTTACATGAAGAAACATTTAGAAAAGAAGAAGAATTCTATCAATCATACGGCGGAAAAGAAGGAGTTTTAAAAGCCCTAGAGCTTGGTAAAATCCGCAAAGTAAATGGTAAAATGGTTAAAAATGGCGATATGTTTAGAGTGGATATTTTTAAACACAAAAAGACAAATAAATTTTATGCTGTGCCAATTTATACCATGGATTTTGCTTTAAAAGTATTACCAAATAAAGCCGTGGTGCAAGGTAAAGATAAAAAGTCAGGTCTTATAAAAGATTGGATTTTAATGGATGAAAATTATGAGTTTTGCTTTTCTTTATACAAAGATAGTTTGATTTTAATTCAAACTAAAGATATGCAAGAGCCAGAACTTGTTTATTATGAAAGGCTAGATAGCTCAAATGCTAGCCTAACTGTTTCAAAACACGATAATAAATTTGAAACGCTAAGCAAAAATCAAAAAATATTGTTTAAAAATGCAAATGAAAAAGAAGTAATCGCAAAAAGCATAGGAATTCAAAATCTAAAAGTATTTGAAAAATACATAGTTTCAGCACTTGGAGAAGTGACAAAGGCTGAGTTTAGACAAAGAGAAGATTTTAAAAAATGAGTTACGATGAAGCTTTTAAAACACTGCTTATTAGCTCTAATGCCAAGCTAAATTTAGAGCTAAATCATCTTGTGATTAAGCAAGATGAAAATGTAGCAAAATTGTTTTTAAAAGATATAAACATCATCGTTTTAGAAAGCTTGCAAGCAAGCCTGAGTTCCGCACTTTTTAACGCTTTTGCAAAGCATAAAATCATCTTGCTAACCTGTGATGAAACTCATAGTATAAATGGTGTTTTTACTCCTTTTTTAGGGCATTTTCAAAGTGCAAAAATCGCAAAAGAGCAAATGAATGTAAGTGCTCAAAAAAAGGCTATTTTATGGCAAAAAATCATTAAAAACAAAATCCTAAATCAAGCCTTTGTTTTGAAAAAACACAATAAAATAGAGCAAAGCAATGAGCTTATAAATTTGGCTAAAAAAGTAACCTTAAATGATAGTAAAAATATTGAAGCTGTTGCGGCGGTGTTGTATTTTAAAACTTTGTTTGGTGCTTCTTTTTCAAGAGATGAGCTTTGCTTTGAAAATTCTGCTTTAAATTATGGCTATGCAATCATTAGGGCTTGTATTATTAGAGCAGTTTGTATCAGTGGACTTTTGCCTTGGCTTGGCATAAAGCACAATAATATTTATAATTCTTTTGCGCTTTGTGATGATTTGATAGAAGTGTTTAGGGCTAGTGTTGATGATTGTGTTTTAGAACTTGTGGGTGAAAGTGAGTTTTTAAACAAAGATGACAAAAGAGCGTTGATTGGTCATTTACAAAGCAAAATCAATTTTGATGGGCAAAATTATCCTTTAAATAGAGCGATAAATCATTATGTGGCAAATTTTAAAAATGCTTTATTGTATGAAGATGAACTAAAGATAGTGAAATTTGATGATTGAAGATAAATTTATGCGTGTGCTTTTGATGTTTGATGTGCCAACTAAAAGTAAAAAAGAGCAAAAACTAGCAAGTAAATTTAGAAACAATCTTATAAAATTAGGTTATTTTATGCTGCAATTTAGCGTTTATATGCGTATTTGCAAGGGTTTAAGTTCCGCAAAAAGTTCTATTGAAAATGTAAAAAAGATTTTGCCACCTTATGGAAATGTAAGGGCTTTAATCATCACTGAAAAGCAGTTTGATAAAATGGAGCTTTTGCTTGGTGGCATAGTTTTTAACGAAAAAGTTAATAACGAAACTAATTTAACGCTTTTTGATATAGATAGTCATGGAGAATTTAAATACAAAAATTCAAATAATGAAGAAATTCAAATAAACAAAAAACAAGAAAAATATCACCAGCAAAATTTATTTGAATTTTAAAAGCGGTTTTAGAGGATTGTAACCCCGCAGAGTCCCGCAAACTCTTTATTTTAGTCCCTTTTTAAATTTCTTATGAGATTATAGCATAATTTTTGCTATTTTTATTAAAAAACCCTGAAATTTTCATTATCTGGTAAATATCTATTTTACCATAAAGAAATTTAAAAAGGGACTAAAACTGCAAGTTCTGTGGTATTTTTGCTTTTTCTATTTTACCATAAAGAAATTTAAAAAGGGACTAAAACTTTGTTTTCAACTTTTGCATTAGCTTTATTATTTTCCATAAAGAAATTTAAAAAGGGACTAAAACAAATTATGGAGTTAATTTTAATATCAGTAAATTTTACCATAAAGAAATTTAAAAAGGGACTAAAAACCCTAGTGGATTGAAACTCCGCTAGGGCTAATTACTCCACTAAAAGGAGGTTGCAAATTTGAAATTTATTGAAATTTATGGTTGATTAAAATCGAAATAAAATTATTTAAATAATTTTAAGGCATAAAGATAATATCCACTAAACTTTCATTTTCTAACATTTCACATTCTTTTGGCACCACCATAAGGGCAGCTTTATTGTTAAGATTGTTTATAATCGCACTAGAGCCTTCTTTTTTACCTTCAAGATTAGCTAAAATGCGTCCATTTTCAAACTTTATGTTACAAGCGACAAATTCCAAATAAGGTGTTTTTTTCTTGTAGCTTCCTTGTAAGAAGGCTTTGCAAATATAGTCTTTAGGCTGAAGTAACCAAGAGTTTAAAATCTCTCTTGCGTAAAGATTAAACATTACCATAGCCGAGTAAGGAAAACCTGGTAAGGCGATAATGAATTTTTCATTAGCCTTGGCTATTTTGATATGTCTACCTGGTTTTATGTCGGCTTTATCGATGATGATTTCGTATTCTTTGACAGCTTTTTTCAAAAAGTCAAAATCCCCCATAGAAACTCCGCCAGTTGTAACTAAAATATCACAACTTTGCAAAGCACTTTCAAGGGTAGAAAAAGTGGCTTTTTCATCATCTTTTAAAAGAGGAAAAACCCTTGTATCACAATTTAAATTTTTAGCTAAATTAGCTATGGCGATATGATTTGAAGAGCGGATTTGAGCGGGATTTTCTAAGGCTTCTCCTAGATCTTTGATCTCACTTCCACTACTTAAAACTCCTACAATAGGCTTTATAAACACACTAATGTGAAAAAATCCAAGTTCAGCCAAAAGAGCTATTTCGCTATAATTTAACCTTGTGCCTTTTTTGAGTAAAATTTCATCTTTTTTATAGTTTTCTCCTACCGCACGCACGGCAAAAGTTTGGGGAACTTTTTTTTCTATAAAAAGAGTATCATTTTCTACGTGTACATTTTCAACAGGGACTAAAGTATCGCTTCCTTCGCTCATGAGTGAGCCTGTAAAGGTTTTTACACAAGTACCATTTTGCACGCTAAATTGTGGCATAGTGCCCGCAGGTGTGAGGCCTAAAATTTTTAAAGTTTTATTTTGATCTTCAAATTTGATCGCATAACCATCCATAGCCGAAGTTGGAAATTCAGGCTGATTTTTAGGGGCTTTTATGTCTTGAGCTAAAATGCGTCCTAAACACTCTGTAAGAGCTATTTTTTCAATCTTTTCATAGGTTTTGATATGAGAATGTAAAATTTTTAAACTTTCTTCATAAGACATTAACATTTTTTATCCTTTTAAAAGTCCTGCACCGCAAAGTTTGGTTGATCTTTCTTTGGCATAAATTCTTTCTTTGTTTATCACATCATACTTCCAAATGGGTGCACTTGCTTTAAAATCTTCAACAAATTCATTAAGAAGTTTAAGTCCTAATTTTCTTTGTTTGCTTAAAATTCCTGCAAAATAAGAGCTTTCATGAACCGCCACATCGCCTATAGAGTGAGCAAAAAGCAAGCTAATACCATCAAAATCTACTCTTTTTTGCCACTCATTAAACCATTTTTTTAAAAGCGGTTCATAAATATCAAAACTAAGTGCCTCAATGCCTTCTTCTTCACGCACAATACCACAAAAAGTCAGTAAAGCACCGCAGTTTTTATCCTTGGCAAATTCATACCATTGTCTATAAATTTTAGGAATATCTAAAGAACCTTGATAAAGTGTAAAATGTTTCATTTAACCCCCACAAACTGGCGGTAAAAGTGCTATTTTATCACCATCTTTTAACTTAGTGTTTTCATCAAAAATGATTTCATCGTTTAAAGATACGGCACAAAGTTCTAGCCATTCTTTTAAACTCTCATCTTTTTGCAAAATTTCTTTTAATTCTTTTAAATTTTTTACCTCAAGTTCTAAATTTTCTTTATTTATGGGGCCTAAAAATTCCACTTTTACCATTTTATTCCTTTACTTCTAAATTTCCCATCATTCCTAAATCTTCATGTTCTAAAATATGACAATGATACATTCTAAGCCCTTTAAAATCTTGTTTCATTCTAAGTCTTAATTCTTCATTAGGACGCACATTTATAGTATCTCTTAAGGCTCTAAATTCGGCTTTTTGAACTTTGCCATTGAGTTTTGATGAGATGAGTTCAAATTGCGTGCCATGTATATGGAAAGGATGATCCATATGAGATTTGTTTATCACTATCCAGTCTTCAACTACTCCAAGTTTGGAGCTTAAATCAATGCGTTTTAAATCATAGCTTTTGCCATTGATTAAAAACATAGACGCAAGAGCGATTTTTAATTCGCTTTCACTTTTTCCCATCATACCATGCATTTGCATATGATCTTCACTCATGATTATTTCTTTAAATTCCTTAGGTTCTTCTGAAGGTTTGAAAATTTTTAAATTTTTTGGAAGTTCTACATTTTCTTTTTTTAGGTTAATATTGGCTAGAAATAGGGTATTAGGTTCTTCTTTTACCATCATTTTATCCCTATCATAATAAGCACTTTCTAGCTTAAAATTCCCATCTTTTGGAGCGTCGATTAAAACTTCTATGCGAGAAGCAGGACTTAAGAAAAGTTCTTCTTTATAAATAGCTTTTTCTATAAGTCCACCATCAGTACCAACAAGTATAAACTTAGCTCCTTGTATGCGTAAATTTAAATATCTTGCTGCAGTAGCATTATAAATGCGTATGCGTTCGTTTGTGGCGAGTTTGATTTTAGGTTTAAATTGTCCATTGATGAGTACAAATTCTCCTTCTCTACCATTTAGCCAATCATTTAGGTTATTGTTTGGAATTTGAGCGTTTTCATCAAGACGCAAATCGCTAATCATCAAATCTTTTTCTTTTAAATGACTTAAAGCATCTTTTTTTGCTTTGATCACAAAAGCCCCTGCTAAACCCATAAAAACTTGTTTAGAAGCGGTATAATGAGGATGCGGATGATACCAGTAAGTTCCTGCGCTATCTTGAGGAATTTCAAAACGATATATTCTTTCTTCTCCTGCTAAGATAGGATCATGTGGGCTTCCATCTTGATCAGGTGGCACAGGAACGCCATGCCAATGTATAGTTGTAGTTTCTTTGAGTTTGTTTTTGACTAAAATTTCAAGTTTATCTCCTTCAAAAACTTCTATTTTTGGAGCAGGTACTAGGCCATTGTAAGTATAAAATAAGGTTTTTTTACCTTTGATAAGCTCTATATGATTTTCTTTGATTTCTAGGGTAGCACGAAAAATATTTTTTTCTTTACTTTCATTTTTGAGTAAAGGCAAGGCTTTTAAAATTTCTCCTTGGGGGAATTGTTTTGGATCTAAAAGCTTTAAATTTTTTGGAGCAAAGTTTATAAAAGAAGTATCTAAGTCATGATTTATAGAATGATTTTTATGCATGGAGTGCATATCGTGCATAGGATTTGCATAGGCTACACCCATACTTGCTAGAGTAAGTGCATTAAATTTTAAAAAATTTCTTCTATTCATTAGTTTTTCCTTTTGCTTGATTTTTTGTATTATAGTCATTATTTTTTTAACTTTAGTAAATATTTATTTTGAAAATTTGGTTTAATTTTGTTATGATTTTAGCAATTTAATCAAGGAAAAATAATGTTTTATGAAAAAATTCAAACTCCAGCTTATATTTTAGAAGAAGATAAATTAAGAAAAAATTGTGAGCTTTTAGCAAGTGTTGGTGAAAAAAGTGGTGCTAAAGTGCTTTTAGCTTTAAAAGGTTTTGCTTTTTCAGGAGCGATGAAAATTGTTGGAGAATACCTAAAAGGTTGTACTTGTAGCGGACTTTGGGAAGCAAAATTTGCTAAAGAATACATGGATAAAGAAATTCATACTTATTCACCTGCTTTTAAAGAAGATGAAATAGGTGAAATAGCCAGTTTATCTCATCATATAGTGTTTAACTCTTTAGCCCAATTTCATAAATTTCAAGCTAAAACACAAAAAAATTCCTTAGGTCTTCGTTGTAATGTTGAATTTTCTCTAGCCCCAAAAGAACTTTACAATCCTTGTGGAAGATACTCAAGACTTGGAATTCGTGCTAAAGATTTTGAAAATGTGGATTTAAATGCTATAGAAGGACTTCATTTTCACGCACTTTGCGAGGAAAGTGCTGATGCTTTAGAAGCAGTTTTAAAGGTCTTTGAAGAGAAATTTGGTAAATGGATAGGGCAAATGAAATGGGTGAATTTTGGAGGAGGACATCACATCACTAAAAAAGGCTATGATGTTGAAAAACTTATTGCTTTGTGTAAAAATTTCAGTGATAAATATGGCGTGCAAGTTTATCTTGAACCAGGCGAAGCGGTGGGTTGGCAAACAGGAAATTTGGTGGCTAGTGTAGTAGATATCATAGAAAATGAAAAACAAATTGCCATTTTAGATACTTCAAGCGAAGCACATATGCCAGATACTATCATCATGCCTTATACAAGTGAAGTTTTAAATGCTAGAATTTTAGCCACAAGAGAAAATGAAAAAATTTCAGACTTAAAAGAGAACGAATTTTCCTATTTGCTTACTGGAAATACTTGTTTAGCGGGTGATGTAATGGGAGAATACGCCTTTGATAAAAAGCTTAAAATCGGCGATAAAATTGTTTTTTTAGATCAAATTCATTACACCATTGTGAAAAACACAACTTTTAATGGTATAAGACTTCCAAATCTCATGCTTTTAAATGCAAAAAATGAACTTCAAATGATAAGAGAATTTTCTTATAAGGATTATTCTTTAAGAAATTAGTATTATTTATAATTTGCATAAAATGTTAATTTTATTTGGAAGAGAATCAAAGATATAAATTTTATGCAAAGTATTTTATTTTTTCAAATATAAAATCAACTCAAATATCTAATTTTCAATATTTTGGTATGATTTTTTAATATTTTAAATCCTTGTGGAATTTTATTGAAATTCAGTGATTTTTAAATCAAATAGTATTAAGATAAATCGATTTAAAAATCGGCTTTAAAATGAATATTAGGTATATTTTGCATAATATTCATTCAAGCAAAATTTAAAGCTATTTTTGAAAATTTTGAATGCATGGGGGCTTTAATGGATTTGGAAAAATTAAGATTAGCTAGAAGTCTTTATTATCAATGTCTAGGAGAGCTTTTTGTTTTTTCATTTTCTGAAGAAAGATTGTCAAAATTACAAGAGTATTTAAAGACAATGCAAGAATGTTTATTTGATGAAAATTTAAAATCAAATTTTGATATCTTGCTTAAGCATTTAGATGATGAAAATTCTATACAAGCATTTTTTAAAGAATATGATTTGCTTTTTTTAAGTCTTAAAAATAGCATTCCAACGACTTTTTCTTACATGGAAGAAGGTTTTGAAAATTCAAATCCTTTACTTTGCGTGCGTCAAATTTTAGTCAAAAGTAAAATAAGACGCAATGAAAAATTTTTTAAAGAAAGTGAAGATAGTGTTGGATTTTGTTTATTGTTAATGAGTGAATTTTTAAGGCAAAATGAAGATGATTTAGCCAAAGAGCTTTTTGAAAAAGTGATCAATAAAAGCATTGATGAGTTTTTAGGCGATGTTTTCATGAATAAAAATGCGAATTTATATAAGGAAATTGCAAGTATTGCATCGGCTTTTATGGAATTTGAAAGACTTTGCTTTGAAGTGGAAAAACCTGCAAAAATAAATTCTAAAAAAGTGCAAAACGATCTATCGCGTTCAGAATTTTTAAGAAGAGAAGCAAATAAACAAAGGAGGACTCGTGAAAAATCGCAGGGAATTTCTTAAAAAATCCGCTTTTGCCTTAGGGGCTGCTGGAGTGCTTGGTAGCACGACTTTAGCTCTAGCTAAAGATAAAGAAAGAAAAGATTTGGTTAAAGGTAAAAGTAAGAAAAAAGAAGTGCTTTTTCAAAGAAGTGCTAATTGGGAAAATTATTATATAAAGGCTGAGTAATGTCAAGTGTAGGTGAAAATATCAAGCTTACGCGTCGTTCTTTTCTTAAAATGGCAGCACTTTCAAGCCTAGCAACACCGTTGCTTGCTAGAAGTGAAACTTTAAGAGAAGCGAGTGCTGATGAGCTTAAAGAAGCTTATGAAGGTAGTAAAAAAGTAAAAACAGTTTGTACAGCCTGTTCTGTAGGCTGTGGGATTATTGCAGAAGTGCAAAATGGTGTTTGGGTGCGTCAAGAAATCGCTCAAGATCATCCTGTGAGTTCAGGTGGACATTGTTGCAAGGGATCTGATATGATCGATATGGTGCGTTCACATGTGCGTTTAAAATATCCTATGAAAAAAGAAAATGGAGAATGGAAACGCATAAGTTATGAGCAAGCTTTAAGTGAGATCGGAGAAAAACTAGCTGCTTATCGTAAAGAAAATCCTGAAAGTGTTATGTTTTTAGGTTCTGCAAAACTTAATAATGAACAAGCTTATTATATAAGAAAATTTGCAGCGTTTTTTGGAACGAACAATGTAGATCATCAAGCTAGAATTTGACACAGCGCAACAGTCGCCGGTGTGGCGAATACATTTGGTTATGGCGCTATGACAAACCATCTTGGAGACATTCAAAGAAGTAAATGTATCATTATCATTGGGGCAAATCCAGCGGTAAATCATCCTGTGGGTTTTAGACATTTCTTAAAAGCAAAAGAAAAAGGTGCAAAGCTTATCGTTGTAGATCCTAGATTTACAAAAAGTGCGGCAAAAGCGGATATTTACGCAAGAATTCGTCCAGGAACTGACATTGCTTTCATGTATGGAATGTTAAAAATCATCTTTGATGAAGGCTTAGAAGATACAAAATATCTTGATGAAAGAGTTTTTGGAATTGATAAAATTCGTGAAGAAGCAGCAAAATGGACAGCCGAAGAAGTAGAAAATGTTACAGGGATCTCTAAAGAACTTTTGGTGCAAATCACTCACGAAGTAGCTAAAAACAAACCAACTACGCTTATTTGGGCTATGGGTTTAACTCAACACACTGTAGGAACTTCAAATACACGTTTAGCACCTATTGTGCAAATGGTACTTGGAAATATAGGTAAATTTGGTGGTGGAGTTAATATCTTACGCGGACACGATAATGTTCAAGGTGCTTCAGATATGGCTTGTTTGAGCGAAAATTTACCAGGTTATTATCCTTTAAATGAAGCGACTTGGAGATACTATGCCAAAATTTGGGGTGTGGATTATGAGTGGCTTTTAGGAAATTTTGTAAGTAAAGATTGGATGCATAAAACTGGACTTTCACTTGCTAGATGGTGGGCAGCGGCTTTAAATGGAAAAGATGGAAATGATGCTATCGATAACGCAGGAACGCCTTTAAAAGCTTTAGTAGTTATGGGAAATGGTATCACTTCGACTGCACAACAAGCTAAGGTTAAAGAAGGTTTGGAAGCTTTAGAGCTTTTAGTTTTAGCCGATCCTTTTGTAAATGAAGCAGGGATTATCGCAGAAAGAAAAGATGGAATTTATCTTTTACCTGCAGCAACACAGTTTGAAACAAGCGGAAGTGTAACAGCTACAAATCGTAGCGGACAATGGAGATTTAAAGTTGTAGATCCACTTTATGAAAGCATGGAAGATCAAGAAATTTTATTTGAGCTTGCTAAAAAATTAGGCTTTTATGAAGACTTTACTAAGACTTTACGCGATGAAAAAGGTGAGATTGTTTGGCCTGAAAATGCAACAAGAGAAATTGCAAAAGCAGTTAGAAGTATAGGACTTAATGGTTGGAGTCCTGAAAGGCTTAAAAAGCATACTTTATACTGGGATAAATTTGATGAGGTAACTTTAGAAGGAAAAGACGAAGTTGCTGGCGAGTATTACGGGCTTCCTTGGCCTTGTTGGAGTGATAAGCACCCAGGTTCTCCTGTACTTTATAATACCGACATTGAAGTAGCAAAAGGTGGTATGGGCTTTAGAAATAATTTTGGACTCGAGTATGAAGGAGAGAGTTTACTTGCTAAAAATGCACCTTTAAATTCACCTATTGATACAGGTTATCCACAAATTACTAAAGATAATATAGAAAAAGTTTTAGGCATTACTTTAAGTGCCCAAGAAAAAGAAAAAATGGGATCAACTTGGTCTTATGATGATAGCAATATCATAGCAACTAAATGTATAGAAAAAGGCATAGTTCCTTATGGAAATGCTAAAGCTAGAGCTGTAGTTTGGACTTTTAAAGATAAAATTCCACTCCACCGTGAGCCTTTACATTCTCCAAGAAACGATTTGGTGCAAAAATATCCAAGTTTTGAAGATCAAAAAGCACTTTACCGCGTGGATACTAAATTTGTTTCTGTGCAACAAGCTAAGGATTATTCTAAAGAATTCCCGCTTAATCTTGTTACCGCAAGACTTGTGAATTTAAATGGTGCAGGTATGGAAAATAGAGCATCTATGTATCTAACGCGTTTAACACCTGAAATGTTTTGTGAGATCAATCCTGAATTAGCAAAAGAACAAGACATTAAAGCAGGAGATATGATTTGGGTGCATTCTCCAGAAGGCACTAAAATTCATGTAAGAGTGAAGGTTAATCCAGGTGTAGCAAAAGATATGATTTTCTTGCCTTTCCATTTTACAGGAGTTATGCAAGGCGTGGATTTAACGCACAATTTCCCAGAAGGAACTAAGCCTTATGCAAGCGGAGAAAGTGCTAATACGGTAACAAATTATGGTTATGATATTATGTGTCAGATTCCAGAGACTAAAGGTGGGCTTTGTAGAATCAGTAAGGATGGAAAATGAGTAAGGTAAATTTTGCAAATTTAGAAAAAGAACGCTTGAAATTCTTTTGTGATAATGAGCGTTGTATTGATTGTAATGGTTGTGCGGTAGCTTGTGATGAAGCACATGAGCTTCCTATTCATATTCGCCGCCGCCGTGTGATTACTTTAAATGAAGGAATTCAAGGAAAAGAAGTTTCAACTTCTATTTCTTGTATGCATTGTGATGATGCTCCTTGTTCTATCGTTTGTCCTGTGGATTGTTTTTACATCCGTGCTGATGGTATTGTTTTGCACGATAAAGAAATTTGCATAGGTTGTGGATATTGTCTTTATGCTTGTCCTTTTGGTGCACCACAATTTCCAAAAGATAGTGTTTTTGGAAATAAAGGCATTATGGATAAATGTACTATGTGTGCAGGTGGCCCTGAAGCAACGAATTCAGAAAAAGAAAGAGAACTTTATGGTCAAAATCGTATCGCAGAAGGAAAAGTTCCTGTATGTGCTGCGATGTGTTCGACAAAAGCACTTTTAGTAGGTGAAAGTTCTAAAATAGAAGAGATTTATCATAATAGACTTATGAATAGAAATTATGGCATTCCAAATCCTTCAGAAAGTTTGGAGTGGAAGATTGCTTACACAGGAAAGGAACGCTTATGAGAAAAGTATTTGTAACGCTTTTGTTAAGCGTAGTGAATTTATTTGCTTATGGTAGCGAGAGAATGGGACAAGATACTCAAATTTGGGATTTTCATCGTATTACAAATATCCCAAACTATGATACTTTTGGCAAACTTTGGACAACTTTGCAAGGTGAGTATATAGCTACTATAGCTTTAATTGCTGTTATTGCGGTATTATCTGCATTTGCTTTGCATTATATGGTTATAGGACCTAAGCAATTTTCACACGATGGAAAGAAAATTTATGCTTTTACATTATTTGAAAGACTTTTTCATTTTATCGCGGCAATTTCTTGGGTGATTTTAGTGCCAACTGGTTTTGTGATGATGTTTGGGGCGACTTTTGGAGGCGGACTTTTTGTAAGGGTTTGTAAAAATTTACATGCTTTTGCAACGGTTTTATTTATCATCTCTATAATCCCTATGTTTTTATGGTGGATTAAAAGAATGCTTCCTGCAAGTTATGATATCAGATGGATGATGATAGTAGGTGGTTATTTAAGCAAAGTAAAACGTCCTGTACCTGCAGGTAAGTTTAATTTTGGTCAAAAATCTTGGTATTATATAGCTGTATTTGGTGGATTTTTGATGATAATTACAGGTGGATTTATGTATTTTCTTGATTTTAATTCCACGGCAATTCAAGGTCTTTTTGGTTTAACTCAAATTGAACTTTTAAGAATTTCAGCTATAGTGCATAATTTCTTGGGTATAGTGTGTGCAGTGTTTTTTGGCGTGCATATTTATATGGCAGTATTTGCAATCAAAGGCAGTATTCATTCTATGATTAGTGGTTATAAAGAAGAAGAAGAGGTTTATATTTTACATTCTTATTGGTATAAAGAATTAAGCAATAAAAAGCAAATTGAACCTAGTTTTTCTTATGATCCTAATGTAAAAATTTAATCTTTAACCGCTATGTTATTGCATAGCGGTAGTTTTAAGCTTTTTTGAAATAAATAGAACGAATTTTATTTTATAAGTTGAATCTAAAATCTATTTTTCCATATATAAATTTGTTATTTATGTTTTTTTGATATAATATTATTTAAAGATATTTAAAGGATAAGGTATGGATCCGTTATTTACAACTCAGATTTTAAAATATAAAGGTGATGAATCTTTTACATGCGATGATACTTTAGTACGTGAAATTAAGCTTGAAATTTTTATTAATGATGAAAAAGTAGGTGCTTTAATGGCAACTCCTGTAGATGAACAGGCATTAGCAATAGGGTATTTAATGAGCGAAAATATCATTGCAAAAGTAAGCGATATTGAGAACATAGAAACAAAAGATGATGGTATGAGTGTGCATATCAAAGCAAAGATTGATAAAGAAAATTTAGCAAAGCTTAATGCTGAAGGCGTAGTTATAAGTGGTTGTGGTAGAGCACATACTGCAAATATCGATTTAGAAGCCATTGAAGCGAGTAAAATTAGTTCTGATGTAAAATTTAGCAAAGATGAAATTTTAAAACAAATGAGTACTTTTTATACTCAATGTGAGCTTTATGAGAAAACAGGCTGTGTGCATACGGCTAAGCTTTTTGTAAATGAGAAAACTTTTTTTATAGGTGAAGATATAGCTCAACATAATACCATAGATAAAGCTTTAGGAAAAGCACGTTTAGCTGGGGTTGATTTAAGTCAATGTTTTTTAATGGTTAGTGGAAGGCTAAGTTCTGAAATGGTAGCTAAAGCAGTTATGCATAAAATTCCAGTGCTTGTTTCACGCACGGCTCCTACTTGTTTAGGGGTTATGATAGCAAGAAAATTTGATTTAACGCTTTGTGGTTTTGCTAGAGAAAATAAGATCAATATTTATAGTGGAGAATTTAGAATTCATGGATAAAAATCAAGAAAAAGAAATCATCTCATACATGAGAGAATTGTTAAATAGTAATGAAAAATTAGATTGTGGTACGGCTTTTAAAATTGCAAAGAAATTTAATATAAATATAGAAAAAATCGGACAATTAGCCGATGAAAATCACATGAGAATTGATAATTGCGAGTTGGGGCAATTTGGACATTTAGATTTTGAAAAAGCAAAGATTGAAGTGCTTAAAAAAATAGAACCTAGTTTAGATGAAAAGCGTAGAATTTTTTGTAAAGATGCAAGAGATATTGCTAAAGAAGGTTGTGGACTTAAAAGTATGCGTTCAGCTTTAAAAGCTTATAAGGTTGATGTAAAGTATTGTCAACTTGGTTGTTTTAAAGAAAAAAAAGGTAAGCAATTTATAGTAAGAACAAAAACTTGGATTGAAAATGCGGATGGAGATTTGCTTTTTGGACGAGGAAAAACAGAACTTTTAGAGCTTATCGGACAAACAGGTAGTTTATTGCATGCTTCTAAACTTATGGGGATTAATTATAAAAAAGCTTGGATGCATTTACAAACCTTACAAAAAAATTCTCAAGAAATTTTAGTTAGCACACGACAAGGACGCTCTAAAGAATCAGGAACAAAACTTACTCCTAGAGCTTTGGAATTAATGGAAAATTACTCTATTTTGCAAAAGGACATAGAAGAATACGCTAATAAACGCTTTAAAGAATTGTTCTTAAAAGGAAAAAAATAAATCTTCTATCAAAAAATACTAATACATAATATTTTTATAATTAATTAATAGTATTTTTTTAAAAAATATGTTAAAATATAAAATCCAAAATTTTATTTTAGGAGTTATTAAGATGTTTAAATCTTTAAATATAGGTTTAAAACTTATTTTTTCTGTAGCAACTGTTGTTGTTATTGGGCTTATTATTCTAATTTCATTAATCACAAAACAAGTAAGTCAAAATATTACCAAAAATACAGAAGATATTCTAGCTTCTATCACGAAAGAATATGCTACCCAAACTCAAGGAATTTTTGGGGAAATGATTGCTTTAAATAAAAGTATTTCAGGTACTTTAACAGAAATGTTTAGATCAACTTCAAAAGAAAATTTAGATATAGACAGTATAACAAATATTATAACCAATACTTTTGATAATAGTGCTTATTCTAATTTTACTTATTTGTATCTTATCGATCCGCCAGAATATTTTAAAGAGGAGAGTAAATTTTTCAATACTCAAAGTGGAAAATTTGTTATGCTTTATGTTGATGAAGAAAAAGATAGTAAAGGCGGGATAAAAGCAATACAAGCTAGTGATGAAATAGCTAATTTACAAGTTGTGCAAGATATATTAAAAAAAGCAAAATATGGGGAAAATAAAGTATATATAGGACGTCCTATTAGGATGAATTTAGAAGGTCAAGATTTTGATGCTGTAAATATTGCTATGCCTATATTTGACCGAAAGAATCAAGTTGTAGGTGTTATCGGTATGACTTTGAATTTTTCGGCTATTGCTACTTATCTTTTAGATCCCAAGAGTCAAAAATATGATGGAGAATTAAGAGTTCTTTTAAATTCAGATGGTCTTGTTGCAATTCACCCTAATAAAAATTTGGTTTTAAAAAATTTAAAAGATGTCAATCCTAACAAAGGCGCACAAGAGACTTATAAGGCTATGAGCGAAGGAAAAAATGGAGTTTTTAACTATATAGCTTTTGATGGTGATGATTCTTATGCCGCGATTAATAGTTTTAAAGTGCAAGATAGCTCTTGGACAGTTTTGGTAACTGCCCCTAAATATTCAGTTTTTGAACCTTTGAAAAAATTACAATTAATTATTATTAGCGCATCTTTTATTTTTATTTTTGTTGTTTTGGGAGTGGTTTATTATTGCGTAAGAAAAATTGTTGCAACAAGATTACCAATTATTCTTAACTCTTTAGAATCTTTTTTCCGTTTCTTAAATCATGAAAAAATTGAGCTTAAATTAATTAAAATTCGAGCCAATGATGAATTAGGGGCAATGGGTAGAATCATAAATGAAAATATTGAAAAGATTCAAATATCTTTAGAGCAAGATCAAAATGCTGTAGATGAATCGGTGCAAACTGCTAAAGAAATCGAAAAAGGTAATTTAACTGCAAGAATTACTAAAAATCCTATAAACCCTCAATTAGTAGAACTTAAAAATGTTCTTAATAGAATGCTTGATGTTTTGCAAAGTAAAATTGGTTCTAATATGAATGAAATTAATAGAGTTTTTGATAGTTATAAAGCGCTTGATTTTAGCACAGAGGTGCTTGATGCTAAAGGCGAAGTTGAGATTACAACTAATATTTTAGGTAAAGAAATTAAAAAGATGCTTGTAGCTTCTTCAAATTTTGCTAAAGATTTAGCCAATCAGTCAGAAGAGTTAAAAAATTCTATGCAAAAACTTGCTGATGGCTCTAATGCACAAGCGAGTTCTTTAGAACAATCGGCTGCAGCTGTAGAGGAGATTAATTCTTCTATGCAAAATGTAAGTGGAAAAACAGTTGAGGTTGCTTCGCAAGCTGATGATATAAAAAATATTGTCAATGTGATTAAAGATATCGCTGAGCAAACGAATCTTCTTGCTTTAAATGCAGCTATTGAAGCTGCACGTGCTGGAGAACATGGGCGTGGTTTTGCAGTTGTTGCAGATGAGGTAAGACAGCTTGCGGAAAGAACAGGAAAATCCTTATCTGAAATCGAGGCAAATATTAATATACTTGTTCAAAGCGTAAATGAAGTAGCAGAATCTGTAAAAGAACAAACAGCAGGAATCACACAGATTAACGATGCTATAGCACAACTTGAAACTGTAACTAAGGAAAATGTCGAAGTTGCAAATGTTACCAATAATATAACAAATGAAGTCAATCAAATTGCTGCAGCAATTCTTGAAGATGTGAATAAAAAAAGATTTTAAAAAAGCTCATTTTTGAGCTTTTGAATTTTTTCTATATTATTTAAAATTTTTAAACACAAAACAAGTAATAAAATAATATTATTTTTCAAAGCTAATATCAAGGAAAAATAATGAAAATTGATTGTCGCAATCTTTCTTGTCCTCAGCCTATAGTTGAAACAAAAAACGCTCTTGAAAAACTTCAAGAAAATGAAATTTTAGAAATTGTTTTAAATTCTATTATTTCAAAAAATAATGTTGTAAAATTTCTTAACTCTTTAAATTTAAATCCTATTATAGATGAAAATGCACAAGAGTTTTGCATCAAAGTACAAAAAAAGAATTTTAATTCTAGTGAAATAAATGTTCACGATTATAATGTTTTATTTTTAAAAACCGACAAAGTGGGTGAGGGTGAATTGGGACAAAATTTACTTGTAGGATTTTTAAGTACCTTAAAAAATTTAGATCATGCTCCAAGTAAAATTCTTTGCGTAAATGAAAGTGTTTTAATCAATGTTGATGAAAATCATAAAGCACATTTAGCTATGAAAGAACTTGAAAATTTAGGTATTGAGATCATAAGTTGCGGAGCTTGTCTGGAATTTTTTAATAAAAGCAAAGAGCTTAAAATAGGAAATATAGGCAATGCTTATGAAATTTTAAATGAGCTTTTTGGTAAAGCAAAAATTATTACTTTGTAAAGGAAAAACACTGCAATATAAAAATCAAAATTTAACCCATTTTGTTAAAGCAGCAGGTTGAGCAGCGAAATTAAGCCCGGGTGGTCTTAAAACAATTTTAAATTTCATGCAAAAAACTCCTGCCTTACTTAGTGATATCGGAAATAATGAAGATGCAAGCGTATATCAAATTAGCCGCGATTTAGCTTTGGTGCAAACGCTTGATTTTATCACTCCTATAGTAGATAGTGCCTATCATTTTGGTGCTATTGCCGCAGCAAATGCTTTAAGCGATGTTTTTGCTATGGGTGCAGAGGCGATTAATGCCTTAAATATAGTAGGTTTTGATACTTGTAATCATGATTTAAATATCTTAAAAGAGCTTTTAGAAGGTGCAAATGTTAAGGTTCAAGAATGCAATGCTTTAGTTGTGGGTGGCCATACTATAGAAAGCACTGAGCTTTTTTTTGGACTTAGTGTTACAGGGAAAGTACATCCTAGTAAATTTATTGCTAATAATACTTCTAAAGTTGGAGATTGTATCATTTTAACCAAGCCTTTAGGAACAGGAATTTTAAGTACAGCTTTAAAGGCACAAATGCTAAATCAAAAACATTTAGATATAATGCTTAAAAGTATGATGGAGTTAAATTATAAAGCCAGTCAAATTGCTCTTAAATTTCACCCAAGCGCCATGAGTGATGTCACAGGTTTTGGACTTTTAGGTCATTTAAAAGAAATGCTAAATAAAAATATTTCTTTTGAAATTTTTGAAAGTGAACTTCCTTTTTTAGATGGAGTAAAAGAGTATTTTAATATGGGTTTAATTCCTGCTGGAGCTTATAAAAATTTAGAATTTATAAAAGAACTTACCCCTGATTTAAATGAAGAAAAATTATTACTTTGCGATCCACAAACTTCAGGAGGACTTTTAATTTCTATAAGTGAAAAAGATTCCTTAGAATGTTTAAAAAAACTAGAAGATGAAAATATTCAAGCTAAAATTATTGCTAAGGTTGTAAATAAGCAAGAAAATGATATTATCATTTCTTAATTTTTGTTACTTATATACCCATTAAAATTTTTTTTATCATTTTTTATACATTTTCTATGATTTAAAATATTATTTTTTATCTTATTTATATATTATTTATTAAAATTTATTTTATCTTAGGAGATACGAAATGATACAAAAAGCTTTAGCCTTAGCTGAAGAATTACAAGGACAAATAGAAGCCAATATTTCAAATTCTGAAAAAGAATTTCATGCTAAAATGCAAAAACTTCTTAATAATCCCAAAAATAAAGTTATGCTTATAGAGCTTTTAGATCGTTCTTTTAGATGTAAAGATAAAAATGCAAGTTTTGAGCTTATAGAATATACTTTGAGTAAATATGGCATAGCGGATTTTTTTAGCACTTTTGAAAAATTCCTACTTTTTAGCTTTTTAAATTTTGGCAAATTTGCTCCTAATTTAAGTGTACCTTTTTTTGTCAAACATTTAAGAGAAGATACTAAAGCTATGGTTCTAGATGCAAATCCTAGTGTTTTAGAACCACATATTAAGAAAAGAAAAGAGCAAGATAAAATTACCTTAAATGTGAATTTAATCGGCGAAGAGGTTTTAGGTGAAGCTGAGAGTAAATATCGTATGCAAAAATATGAAGAGGCTTTAAAATCAAGTTATATCACTTATATTTCCATAAAAATTACTACTATTTTTTCACAAATTAATATTATAGATTTTGATTATTCCAAAGAAGAGGTAGTAAAAAGACTAGATTATCTTTATGCTTTGGCCTTAGAAGAAGAGAAAAAACAAGGTGTTTCTAAATTTATCAATCTTGATATGGAGGAATTTAGAGATTTAGAACTTACTGTTGCAGCTTTTATAGAAAGTGTAGCCAAATTTGATATTAAAGCGGGGATTGTTTTGCAAGCTTATATTCCTGATTCTTATAAGTATCTTAAAAAACTTTTTGCTTTTTCAAAAGAGAGGGTTTTAAAAGGTATGAAGCCTATTAAGATCCGTTTTGTTAAGGGTGCTAATATGGAAAGTGAAGAAACTATTGCATCTCAAAAAGGCTGGGAGCTTCCTACTTTTTACAAAAAAATAGATACTGATAGCAATTATAATAAAATGCTTGATTTTATTCTTGAAGGAGATAATTATAAATACATCAACATAGGAATTGCAAGTCATAATATCTTTGAGATTGCTTATGCTTATACACGCATAAGTGAAGTGGGTGCTTTGGATTCTTTTACTTTTGAAATGCTTGAAGGTATGAGTTTGCAATGTTCTTATGAATTATCTAAAATGCATGATCTAATCCTTTATGCCCCAGTTTGCGATGAAGCACATTTTAACAATGCCATTGCTTATCTTGTAAGACGCCTTGATGAAAATACAAGTGAAGATAATTTTATGCGTTATTTTTTCAATCTTAAAGTAGGAGATAAGAACTGGAATATCCAAAAAGAACTTTTTTTAAAATCTTTAGAAGGCATAAAAACTCTTGATAATACTACACATCGTAAGCAAGATAGAAATAAAGAATCAAATATCATAAGTTCTTATGAAAGTAAAAAATTTAGCAATGAAAGCGATACGGATTTTATTTTAGCACAAAATAGAGCGTGGGCTAAAGAAATTAAAACTAAATATGAAAATTTAAAAGATTATGATGTTTATCCTGTTATAGGCGAACTTGATTTTAAAGCAGAAAATTTAAATGTTTTAGAAGTTAAAGATAAGATCGAAGATAGAGTTATAGGAAAGGCTTATTTAGCAGGAGAAAAAGAAATCAAACAAGCTTTAGAAGTAGCTAAAAATTCCAAATATACACAAAAAAGTCATGATGAAATTTATCAAATTTTAGCCAAAAGTGCAAAACTGATGAGAGAAAGAAGAGGGGATTTGATAGGTTTGGCAGCTTTAGAAGTGGGCAAAACCTTTTTAGAGATCGATCCTGAAGTAAGCGAGGCTATTGATTTTATAGAATTTTATCCGCACTCTTTAGAAGAGCTTAAAAAACAAAATCCAAAAGTTAAATTCACACCTAAAGGCATAGGGGTTACCATAGCTCCTTGGAATTTTCCTATAGGGATTTCAGTGGGCACCATAGCTGCACCACTAGCTGCAGGTAATGTGGTGATTTATAAACCTTCTTCACTTTCAACCCTAACAGGTTATATGCTTTGTAAGTGTTTTTGGGATGCAGGTATTCCAAAAGATGCTTTGATTTTCTTACCTTCAAAAGGAAGCGATATTTCTAAATATTTACTTGTTGATGAAGCGATTAAATTTTCAATTCTTACAGGAGGAGAGGATACTGCTTATGCTATGTTAAAAGCTAATCCAACCTTGCTTTTAAGTGCTGAAACGGGAGGAAAGAATGCGACTATAGTTTCTAAATTTGCTGATCGTGATAGTGCGATTAAAAATATCATTCATTCTGCGTTTAGCAATAGCGGTCAAAAATGCTCAGCTACTTCTTTGCTAGTCTTAGAAGAAGAGGTTTATCATGATGAAGAATTTAAAAAGACTTTAGTGGATGCTGCAAGTTCTATGGCAGTGGGCAGTCCTTTTGAATTTAAAAATAAATTAGGTGCTTTAGCTGATAAGCCAAGTTCTAAAGTTCAAAAGGCTTTAGATGAATTACAACCTTATGAAGAATGGGCATTAAAACCTAAGTTTTTAGAGGATAATCCTTATTTAATGACTCCAGGCATAAAATACGGCACTAAAAAGGGTGATTTTACCCATATGAATGAACTTTTTGTGCCGATTTTAAGTGTAATGAAAGCTAAAGACTTAAAAGAAGCTATTGATATAGTAAATTCCACAGGTTATGGTTTAACTGCAGGTTTTGAAAGCTTAGATGAAAGAGAATGGGAGTATTTTCACACTCATATAGAAGCAGGAAATATTTATATCAATAAACCAACCACAGGGGCTATAGTTCTGCGTCAACCTTTTGGTGGGATTAAAAAATCTGCCATAGGTTTGGGTAGAAAAGTGGGAATTTACAACTATATCACTCAATTTTTAGAGATTAAGCAAGAAGATTTTGATGATTATTTAATTGAAGATAAATTTTCAAAAAAATTAGCACAAATAGATTTAAAAGAAGCACAAGATTTTATGAACGATTTAATTAAAATGTCTCAATCTTATGCTTATCATTATAAAAATGAGTTTAGTGTTTCAAAAGATTATGTCAATATACGTGGAGAAGATAATCTTTTTTCTTATACTAAAATAAAGAATATGGTTTTAAGACTTTGTGGAAATGAAAGCTTAAAAGATGTTTTAGGGGTGGTTTTAGGTGCAAATATTGCAAATATTGATCTAGGTATCAGTTATGATGAACAAGATATTAGTATGATAGAACGAATTGTTCAAAGCATAGGAGCAAAAGTATTATTTTTAAAAGAAAATAAAGAAAATTTTATCAAGAGTATTAAAGAATATGAAAGAGTGCGTTATTTGGCAAAGCCAGATGTAAATGATGAGATTTATAAAGAGGCTGCAAAGCTTGCTAAAATCATCATAAGAGAAAAGCCATTGTTAAATGGTCGTTTTGAACTTTTAAATTATTTTAATGAAAAAGCTTTAAGTATATCTTTTCATCGCTATGGAAATTTAGGCATTAGAGCAATATCTTAATGATTAAGGAGAGATTGATGGAAGTAGTTCAAATTAATACCCCAATAGCAGTGATGTTTGTAGTTTATGCCTTATTGATGCTTTATATAGGTTTTTATTTTTATAAGCAAAATAAAAATTCAGAAGATTATTTTTTAGGTGGGCGTACCATGGGGCCTGTGATATCTGCACTTAGCGCTGGGGCTTCTGATATGAGTGGTTGGCTTTTAATGGGATTGCCAGGAGCTTTATATGTAAGTGGTTTTATAGATTCTTATATTGCGATCGGGCTTACCATAGGGGCTAGTTTAAATTGGATTTTTGTAGCAAAAAGACTTAGAATTTATACCAGTGTTATTGCCAATTCTTTGACTATTCCTGATTATTTTGAAACTCGTTTTGATGATGACAAACATATACTTCGCATCGTATGTGCGGTGGTAATTTTGATATTTTTTACCTTTTATGTTTCATCGGGGCTTGTAAGTGGAGCAAAACTTTTTGAAAGTACTTTTGGTATCAGATATGATTATGCTTTAACTACTGGAACGATTATTATTGTTGCTTATACTTTTTTAGGTGGATATAAGGCAGTTTGTTGGACGGATATGATACAAGGGCTTTTAATGATGATGGCTTTAATTATTGTACCTTTGGTTATGCTTTATCATTTAGGTGGCTTTGGTGAAGCGGTGAATATAGTAAGAGAAATAAAGCCACAAGCTTTATCTATGGGCGAAGGAGTAGGAGTTATAAGCATTATATCTGCACTTGCTTGGGGCTTGGGTTATTTTGGTCAACCACATATTTTAGTGCGTTTTATGTCGATTCGTTCTACTAAAGATATTCCTATGGCCACTTTTATAGGTATTGCTTGGATGGTGGTTTGTCTTTTAAGTGCTTGTATGATAGGTATTTTGGGCATAGCTTATGTGCATAAATTTGAATTAAGTTTGCAAGATCCTGAAAAGATTTTCATTGTGATGTCGCAACTTTTATTTAATCCTTGGATAGCAGGTATTTTACTCAGTGCTATTTTGGCGGCTATTATGAGTACGGCAAGTTCACAATTATTAGTTTCAAGTTCTACTATAGCAGAAGATTTTTATAAAAAGATTTTTAGAGAAGATGCGCCAAGTCATGTTGTATTAAATTTAGGTAAATTAGGTGTTTTATTAGTAGCTGTAATAGCGTTTTTGATTTCTACTGATAAAAATTCAAGTGTTTTGAGTATAGTTTCTTATGCATGGGCTGGATTTGGAGCTTCTTTTGGTTCTGTAATGCTTTTTTCTTTATTTTGGAGTAGGATGACAAGAGTAGGAGCGATTTTAGGTATGATAACAGGAGCTGCTACTGTGGTGCTTTGGAAGAATTTTGCAAATTCGGGTCTTTATGAAATAGTTCCAGGGTTTTTAGCAGCTTCGGCGGTGATTATTATTGCAAGTTTGTTTACAAATGTAAGATCTGGAACTAAAGCAGCTTATGAAAAGATGTTAAAAGAGCTTTGAGAACAAAAGCCTTTTTAAGGCTTTTGGATTAAAAATCTTAGTGTGGATCCACTTTGATCGATTTCAAGCACTTTAAAACCACGGTTTTTTGCATCTTGAGGTATGGAATTGATACTTTGTGGGCAATCGCAAAGCACTTCCAAAATTTCTCCACTTTGAAGCTTAGGCAAGACATCGAGTGTTGCTATAGCAGGATAAGGACAAGCTTCACCTTGTAAATTTAAACTATAAGTAATTTTCATTGTTTATCCTTTAAGTTGATTTTTAAAGAAGTGTTTTTTGTAAAATACTACAAAAGCAAACATCAAGATGAATAAAATAAGATTGATAAAAAATCCATTTAAATTTCCAAATTCGGTTAAAAGATTGATTTTTATACCTTCTTTAAAAGCCTTTGGTAAAAAGTCATAACTTAAAGCTAAAATCATAGTTCCTATTATATTTGCAATTCCTACTATCATAAAATGACTTTGTCCTTCAAAGGCACGATAAGCCCAACCACACTCACAACCTCCGGCAAAAACTATACCAAAACCAAACAAAAATGCTCCTACAGCTACAGCAGGAGAAAGTTCTATGAGTTTGCTAGTATGACCTTGCAAGATAAAAGCAAAAGCGATTAAAGAGGCGATAATCATACTGATTAATGCGCCTTTTATAGCATTATCTCTACCAAATAAAAATAAATCTCTAAAGCAAGAAGTAAAACAAATTTGCCCTCTAGAAATAACAAAGCCAAAAACAAAACCAAAAATCAGCGCTAAAGCTAGAAGGCTTTGTTTGTTTTGTGTGCTGATATTGCCATTTGTAAAAACAAGATAAAACACCCAAACTAAAAAGGCTATGAAAAGCAATATGCCTAAGTTAAAATATAATTTTGTACGCAAACTTTGCTTGTTTAACGGCAAATTTTCTTTATTTACCCGTTCTAATTTAGCTTTAGGTTTAAAAAAGGAAGTGTTGCAAATTTTCACTCCTAGATAAATTCCTAAAACCATAAAAACAGTAAAAAGCCAAGTGTGTAAAGAAAAATAAGGTAAACCTGTAAAAAAATTAGCTAAATTGCATCCAAATGCAAGTCTTGCTCCATATCCTGAAAGAATTCCACCTACTATTGCTTGAAAAATTCTTATATTGCTAGCAGGTAGACGAAATTTGACTTTGTTAGCTAAAAGTGCGGCTACTAAACAACCTATAAACATACCTATGAGCATAATACCATCAGTTCTTGTTAAAGGGGTTCCATTTAAATTTTGCTTTTGGTAATAAGAATATCCATCTAAATTCATACCTAAAAACTCTAAAAACTCACCACCCCAACGCGTCATTTCTCCAGTAACAGCCCAAACGCCACCAAAAATCCCAAAATACACTGCACTTAAAATTCCAAGTGCAATCATAGAACGGGAATTGTCCCAAAAATTGATTAAATATTTTTGTTTAAAAGAATTCAAAGAAAGATCCTAAAAATGTAATCATCAAAACTTGATGCTAAAAAAGAGTGAGATTATAGCTTAAATTTAACATGAAGTCAAAAAGAATATTGATAAATTTATTTTGTTTTTCATTAAAAATCGCTATAATTATTGCTTTGGAAGATTAGCGTATCTGGTGATCGCCACTGACTTCAAATCAGATGAAAGGATAGTTGACTATTCTTTGGGGAGTTCGATTCTCTCATCTTCTCGCCAATATTAAGTAAAATCAAGGAAATTTTTATGAGCAAAGCAGATATTATTGTCGGCATTCAATGGGGCGATGAAGGAAAAGGTAAGGTAGTTGATAAATTATGTGAAAATTATGATTTTGTTTGCAGAAGTGCAGGTGGACACAATGCAGGACATACGATTTGGGTAAATGGTGTAAGATATGCGCTTCATCTTATGCCAAGTGGAGTTTTGCATCCAAGATGTATTAATATTATCGGAAATGGAGTTGTGGTTTCTCCTGAAGTATTGATTGCTGAAATGGCTCAATTTGAAAATTTAAAAGGTAGATTATATATCAGTGATAGAGCTCATTTAAATTTAAAACATCATTCTTTAATAGACATTGCAAAAGAAAAACTCAAAGGCAAAAATGCCATAGGAACAACAGGTAAGGGTATAGGACCTTCTTATGCAGATAAGATTAATCGTACAGGACATAGAGTTGGAGAGCTTTTAGAACCACAAAGACTTTGTGAGGCTTTGATGAAAGATTTTGAAGCTAATAAAACTTTTTTTGAAATGCTTGAAATTGAAATTCCAAGTGCTGAAGAATTGCTTGCTGATTTAAAACGCTTTAATGAAATTTTAACTCCTTATATTACAGATACTACAAGAATGCTTTGGAAGGCTTTAGATGAAGATAAAAGAGTACTTTTAGAAGGAGCTCAGGGCTCTATGCTTGATATTGATCATGGAACTTATCCTTATGTTACAAGTTCAAGTACTATTTCAGCAGGCGCTTTAACAGGACTTGGGTTAAATCCTAAAGAAGCGGGAAATATTATAGGTATTGTAAAAGCTTATGCAACGCGTGTGGGAAATGGAGCTTTTCCTACTGAGGATAAGGGCGAAGATGGAGAAAAAATTGCACAAATTGGAAAAGAAATTGGCGTAAGCACGGGACGTAAAAGACGCTGTGGATGGTTTGATGCGGTTGCTGTAAGATATACAGCAAGGCTTAATGGTCTTGATGCTTTATCTTTGATGAAGCTTGATGTTTTAGATGGTTTTGAAAAGATAAAAATTTGTCGTGCTTATGAATATAAGGGTATGGAAATCGACTACATACCAAGTGATTTAGAAAATGTTCAACCTATTTATGAAGAAATGGATGGTTGGGATAAAGTTTTTGGTATAAAAGATTATGATTTATTGCCAGAAAATGCTAAAAAATATATAGCAAGACTTGAAGAGCTTGCAGGGGTTAAAGTAAAGTATATTTCCACTAGCCCTGAAAGAGATGATACTATCATCTTATGAAAAGTAAATATAATTCTGTTGTAAAAGTAAGAAAACAACAACTTGATAAAGCAGAATCAAATCTTAATCAAGCCAAACAAAGACAGCTTGAACATGAAAAAGCTTATGAACTTTCACGCCAAGAGTGTGAAAGTTTAGGCGTATTGCCAAAATCAGGATCTATAGCAGATTTAAGATCAAATTTAAGTATGGCGCAAGTAGGACGCGAGGCTTTGGCAAGAGCTAAGGAGAAAGTAGAACTTTCTAAAAAAGAAATGAATCATTATCAGTTTTTATATCAAAAAACGCATTTAGATTATGAAAAAATGAAGGCTTTGGAAACTGAAGAAATTAAACAAAAACAAAAAGAACTTGCGAAGGCTGAAGAAAAATTTTTAGATGAAATTGCAATCAGTCGTTTTTTCAAAGGGGAAAAAGATGATTAAAAAAATTATATTGTTAGTTTTTATTTCAAGTGTAGTTTTTGGAGCTGAACAAGATTGTGAGCAGTATTTTGAAGCTAGAAAAGCTCAAATTGAATTGCAAACTAGAGAATTTGATGAAGCAAGACAATCTTTAGAAGCTTATAAAGCCTCTTTTGAAGCTTTGCAAAAAGAAAGGCTTGAAAATTTAGAAAAAAAAGAGGCTGAGGTTAATGCAACTTTGGCAAAAATTGAAGAATTAAAGCTTGAAAACGTAAGGCTTGTAGAAGAGCAACAAAAGATTTTAAATTCAATCAATGATAAAACTCAAGGTAGGGTTAAAGAAATTTATTCCCAAATGAAAGATGCAGCCATTGCAGATGTTTTAAGTCAAATGGATGCAGAGGATGCAAGCAAAATAATGCTTTCTTTGGAATCACGTAAAATTTCAGGTGTTTTATCTAAAATGGATCCAAAAAAAGCTAGCGAGCTTACTTTGCTTTTGAAAAATTTAGATAATAATACTAGTAATTAGGTGATTAAAAGAATGAAAATTTTTCATTTTTAACATTCTTTTACCAAAAATAAGCTATTATTTCAAACATTATTAAATAAAAGGTTTTCAAGATGCGTATAAAATTACCACATATTCCTTATATCGCAAATAAAATGATGTTAGATATAGCTAATTCTTCTTTTGTAGAAATTAAAGATCAGTTAGAAAAGCTTAAGGTATGTATAATAGAAGTTTTAGAGAAAGATATTCTAAATGAAAGAAAATTAGATGAAAGAGTCAAAGAGCTTTTAGAGCAACAAGAAGATGAAATGGAGCTTATGCAAGTAGATCGTAAAAATATGTTTTGGCTTGTGAAGAAAAAGTTAGCTCCTGAATTTAATGTGATTTTAGATTCTGAAGATAGACATAATCATCTAGCGCATCAAATTTTAGAAGAACTTGTAGAGAATGATTATATTAATTTTATAGTGAGTGAAAATAGAGTTAAAAATTTAATCTTTTCAAGCATAGAGTCTTATCTTAAAATTTATGAAAAACTTGAAGATGAGGTTTATGAGAAAATTAGCAATTATAAAACAAAACCTATTCCAGGTAGTGAAGAATACGATCTTATCTTTGAAAAACTCTATCAAGAAGAGCTTAGAAAAAAAGGTATGTTTTAATGAAGGCTTATATTTATTTAGAAAATGATATTTTTTTAAGTGCTAAGGCTTTTGGAAAGAGCGGTACTTTTTTTGGAGAGCTTGTATTTAACACTTCTTTAACAGGGTATCAAGAAATTATTTCAGATCCTTCTTATGCAGGGCAATTTATCGTATTTTCCATGCCAGAAATTGGTATAGTGGGAACCAATGAAAATGATAATGAAAGTAAGGAAATTTTTGCAAGTGGTGTTTTAATGCGTGAATTAAGTTCCAGTTTTTCAAATTTTCGCGCTAAAGAAAGTCTGCAAGATTATCTTGAAAAACATGGAAAAATAGGAATTTATGAACTTGATACGAGATATCTAGTAAAAATGATAAGAAATAATGGCAATTTAAGAGCTGTAATTTCAACTGAAATTTCAAATAAAGAAGATTTAAAAATCGCCTTAGAAAAATCAGCAAAAATTGATGAAGTAAATTTTGTAAAAGAAGTTAGCACTAAGAAAAATTATTCTCATAAACAAGGTGTTTGGAACGCTAGTTTTCAAAAATTTAATGATGCTAAAAGAAGTGAGAAAAAAGTTGCTGTTATAGACTATGGTGTTAAAACAAATATCCTAAATGAACTTGTAGAAGTAGGTTTTGAAGTAGAAGTTTATCCATATAATATTAAAGCAAATGAGTTGATTACTCTGTATAAAAAAGGTGAAATTCAAGGTGTGTTTCTTTCTAATGGTCCAGGTGAGCCAAGAATTTTAAAACAAGAGATTGCAGAGATTAAAAAACTTGCAGAAGCTAAAATTCCTATGCTTGGAATTTGCTTAGGTCACCAGCTTTTAAGTAATGCTTTTGGATATGAAACTTATAAAATGAAATTTGGACAACATGGAGCAAATCATCCTGTGATCAATCTTGATACAAAAACGGTAGAAATTACCGCACAAAATCATAATTATAATGTTCCAGAAGAATTAGCTCAAGTGGCTCATATCACTCATAGAAATTTATTTGGCGATAATGTTGAAGGAGTAAGATATAAAGACTATCCTATTATTTCAGTGCAACATCACCCGGAAAGTTCTTCAGGTCCTCATGAAAGTAAGTACATTTTTAAAGAATTTATGAATTTGATGTGAGTATAGATTTTTTAGCTATTATCAGCGTTGCTTTTTTATCTAGTTTTGGACACTGCTATTCTATGTGTGGTGGTTTTAATTTACTTTTTATAAATTTAAATTCAAAAAGCAATAATTTATTTTTATTAACTTTTATTTATCATTTGTTTAGAATTTTTGCTTATATTGTTTTAGGGATAATTTTTGGGACTTTTGGGAATATCTTGGCAATCAATGCTAAGGTTCAAAGTTTGTCATTTTTTATTCTTGGTATATTTATGATGATTTTGGGTTTTGCTCTTATTTTTAGAGGCAATATGTTATCTTTTATTGAAAATAATGTTTTTTTTGATAGTTTTGTAAAGAAAATTATTAAAAAATCTAAAAATTTTAAAGGATTAAAATCAGCTATATTTTTAGGATTTTCAAATGGTTTTGTTCCTTGTGGATTGGTGTATTTTTTTATAGCCAATGCAATAAGTAAGCAAAATATTTTTGAAGGTATTTTGGTAATGATGATTTTTGGAATATCAACTTTACCTGCGATGTTATTTTTTTCTAAAATTTCACAATTTTTTAGTGATTTTTTGAAAAATTTGTTTAATTATTTATCGTATGGCATTATTGTTTGTTACGGTATAAATCTTGCCTATATAGGTTTTAAGGCTTTTCAATGAAAGATTTTTTTAAAGATCAGTTTTTTAAAGCTCTGGAAAAAAATACAATTTTTTCAAGAGCTGATGTGCAAGGAAATTTAATTTTTGTCAGTGATAAGCTTTGTCAAATAAGTGGATATAGCAAAAAAGAGCTTATAGGAAAAAAACATTCAATATTTAAACATCCAGATGTTGATGAATGTTATGTTGAGAAGCTTTTAAAAGATCTTTCATATAAAAAGCCTTATCAGGTTATTTTTAAAAATATTGATAAATTAGGCAAAACCTTCTATCTTGAAACTTTGTTAATCCCTATATTGGATAAAAATAATGAATTAATAGAAATAGTAGCACTTTCTCATGATGTCAGTAATTCTTTTAAGCTTAATGAAGAGCTTGCTCTAAATCACGCTAAATTAAGAGAATTAAGTATTAATCTTGAAAATACAGTTAAAAATCACCAACAAGAATTTATACAGTTAGGTAAAAAATTTGAGAAAAAAATGAAAATTGCCTTGGAAAAAAATGAAAAAGATATTAAAATAGCATATGAAGAGATTTTGAAATCTTCATTAGAACAAATGATTAGTGATATAGCACATCAATGGAGACAACCGTTAAATGAGCTTGGTATTGCCATGTTTCAAATGAAGCAAAATCTTAAAGATGAAAAAGGATTTGCTGAAATTTATTCACAATCAAAAGATATGATTAAAAATATGTCAGAAACAATTGATGTGTTTAGAACTTTGTTTAACAAAGGAGTAGAGCAGTGTGTATTTATAAAAGAGACTTTAAATAAAGCCTTAGAAATTGCTTTTGAAACTATAGAAAAAAATCATGTAAATATTAATATTGTTTCGAAAAGTGATTATGAAGTTTTGGCGTATGAGAATGGTTTAATAAGAGTTTTTCTTAATTTGATTTTAAATTCAATAGAGGCATTTAAAAACAAAAAAAGGAAAATCATAACAATAAATTTTTCAAAATTTGGAAAAAACTATCTGAAAATTACAATAAAAGATAATGCTGGTGGGATTGATAAAGAAAATTTAGATAAAATTTTTCAACCTTATTTTACAACAAAACATCCCAGTCAGGGTATAGGAGTAGGACTTTATATAAGTAGACAAATTATTGAAAGTTTCCAAGGAAAAATAAAAGTTAAGAATGGAAAAGATGGGGCTTGTTTTGAGGTATTTTTAAAACTAAAAGAGAGGGTAGAGTAGAAATGTCACAAGAATGTAAAGAATTGATAATATTAGTAGTTGAAGATGAAATTAAGACTAGAGAATCATTGATTAATGTATTAAGCGAACGCTTTAGTAAAGTAATCGGAGCTCAAAATGGAGATGAGGGGCTTAAAAAATTTAAAAAATTTAAGCCGGATTTAGTTATCACAGATATTGCTATGCCTATTATGGATGGGCTTGATATGGCAAGAGAGATTAAGGAAATTTCAGATGATGTCCCAATTGTTGTTCTTAGTGCGTATTCAGAGAAAGAGAGACTTTTGCGTTCTATTGATATTGGTATAGATAAATATTTGATTAAACCTGTTGATATAGAAGAGTTGTTTAAAGTTTTAGATTATCTGATAGGCGAAAAAATTGAAGCAAATATGCTTGTAAAAATTTCTGAAGAATATCAATTTAACAAAACTAAAAGAACTTTGATTTACAATGGTGAAGAAATTGTTTTAACTAAAAAAGAATTAGCTTTTATTTCTTTGCTTTTAAAGCAACCTGGGGCTTTGGTTTTGCATGAAGATATAAAGAAAAATGTTTGGATAGGTGAACATGTAAGTGATACTGCTGTTAGAACTTTTATTAAAAGAGTAAGAGATAAAGTGGGTGAAGATTTTATAAAAAATGTACCAAGTTTAGGTTATAAGATAAATATCAATAAATAAGACTGATTTAGCCTTAAAATATAAAGCATAACAAATGATTAACAAAATTATCATTTTTAAGAAAAAATGTATAATTAATATTCTATAATATTCTCTTGTTATCAAAAATTTTAAGGAGAAAGTCGATGCATCCAGGTAATGTATTAAATTACGACTATACGGTTGCAAGATATTTTATGTTTACAACCGTATTGTTTGGCATTGTTGGTATGGCTATAGGAACTCTTATAGCTTTTCAAATGGCATATCCTAACTTAAATTATTTAGCAGGAGAATATGCCACTTTTTCAAGACTTAGACCACTTCATACTTCAGGTGTGATTTTTGGTTTTATGCTTTCAGGGATTTGGGCAACTTGGTATTATATAGGTCAGCGTGTTCTTAAGGTAAGTATGGCTGAGTCAAGATTTTTAATGGCTGTTGGTAAGCTTCATTTTTGGCTTTATATGCTTACTATGGTTTTAGCTGTTATATCTTTGTTTATGGGTGTGACTACATCTAAAGAATATGCAGAGCTTGAGTGGCCTTTAGATATTCTTGTTGTTCTTGTTTGGGTTTTATGGGGTGTAAGTATTTTTGGACTTATTGGAATTCGCCGTGAAAAAACTCTTTATATTTCTTTATGGTATTATATAGCTACATTTTTAGGTATAGCTATGCTTTATCTTTTTAACAACATGGAAGTACCAACTTATTTTGTTACTGGAATGGGTAAATGGTGGCATAGTGTATCAATGTATGCAGGAACAAATGATGCTTTAGTACAATGGTGGTATGGACATAATGCTGTGGCATTTGTATTTACTGTGGGTATTATTGCTCAAATTTATTACTTCTTGCCAAAAGAAAGTGGTCAGCCGATTTTCTCTTATAAACTCTCTTTATTTGCATTTTGGGGCTTAATGTTTGTTTATCTTTGGGCAGGTGGTCACCATTTGATTTATTCAACTGTACCTGATTGGATGCAAACTATGGGTTCGGTTTTCTCTATAGTATTGATTTTACCTTCTTGGGGTTCAGCGATTAATATCTTACTTACTATGAAAGGTGAGTGGAGCCAGCTTCGCGAGAGTCCATTGATTAAATTTATGATTTTGGCATCAACTTTCTATATGTTCTCAACACTTGAAGGGCCAATTCTTTCAATTAAGTCTGTTAATGCTTTAGCACACTTTACAGATTGGATTCCAGGACATGTTCATGATGGAACATTAGGTTGGGTAGGATTTATGACTATGGCTGCGCTTTATCATATGACTCCTAGAGTTTTCAAAAGAGAGCTTTATAGCAAATCTTTAATGGAAGCTCAATTTTGGATCCAAACCACAGGTATAGTTCTTTATTTTGCTTCAATGTGGATTGCGGGTATTACTCAAGGTATGATGTGGAGAGCGACAGATGAGTATGGTAACTTGCTTTATAGCTTTATTGATACTGTTGTGGCTATTGTTCCTTATTATTGGATTAGAGCGATTGGTGGATTGTTGTATCTTATTGGTTTCTTTATGTTTACTTATAATATTTACAAAACAATTGCTTGTGGAAGAGTGCTTGATAAAGAACCAAAAAGCGCTTCGCCTATGGCAGCATAAAAAGGAGAAAATATGTTTAGTTGGTTAGAAAAAAATCCATTCTTTTTTGCTGTAGCTGTTTTTGTAGTGATTGCTTATGCAGGCATAGTTGAAGTTTTACCAAATTTTGCAGAAAATGCAAGACCAATTGAAGGTAAAAAACCTTATACGGTTTTACAACTTGCAGGGCGTGCAGTATATATTAAAGATAGTTGTAATGCTTGTCATTCACAGCTTATTCGTCCATTTAAATCAGAAACAGATCGTTATGGTATGTATTCTGTAAGTGGTGAATTTGCTTATGATAGACCTTTTCTTTGGGGTTCAAAAAGAACAGGACCTGATCTTGCTCGTGTAGGAAATTATAGAACAGCTGATTGGCATGAAAATCATATGTGGGATCCTACTTCTGTTGTTCCAGATTCTATTATGCCTTCATATAAGCATATGTTTAAAAATAATGCAGATATTGAAACTGCTTATGCTGAGGCTTTAACCGTGAAAAAAGTTTTCAATGTTCCTTATGATACAGAAAATGGAACAAAACTTGGTTCTTGGGAGGATGCGCAAGCTGAAGTAAAAGCTGAAGCTCAGGCTATAGTTGATCAAATGAAAAATCAAGAAGTAAAAGATGCTTTTGCTAAAGGTGAAATCAAAGAAATAGTTGCTTTGATCGCTTATTTAAATAGCTTAAAGTAAGATGATGGAACATTTATCAATAGTTTTTGATGTGATTAAAAATTTAATCACATTTGATTTAGCAACAGTTCAAAAACATGAGTGGGAGATTTTCCAAGGTTATGGTTTTTTTGCACTCGTGATGTTTTTGTCAATAGTATTATATGCGTATTGGTATCATTTATATAGAACAGAAAAAAAAGGTGAGAGAAATTATGAAAATTATGCAAACCTTGCCTTAAAAGATGATATTGATGATAGTGTATTAGAAAGTAAAAGGAGTGCTTAATGCAATGGTTAAATTTAGAAGATAATGTTAATCTCTTATCTTTAATTGGAGCTATTCTTATCATTTTAATCACACTAGTTATTGTGAGTAGAATGTTTAAGCAGATGAAAGAAAAAAAAAGCGAGTCAGAGCTTAGTGAACATAGTTGGGATGGAATAGGAGAGTATAAAAATGCTGTTCCTACTGGTTGGGCTGTGGTATTTTTCCTGACTATTGTTTGGGCTATTTGGTATTTTCTATGGGGATATCCTTTAAATTCTTTTTCAAGTATAGGTCAATACAATGAAGAAGTAGCAACTCATAATACAAAATTCGAAGAAAAATTTAAAAATTTATCTCCTGAAGATAAAATAGCAATGGGTCAAAATATCTTTTTAGTTCAGTGTTCAGCTTGTCATGGAATTACAGGCGATGGTATCAATGGTAAAGCTCAAAATTTAAATATTTGGGGTAGTGAAGAAGGTATAATCAATGTAATTAAACATGGTTCAAAAGGTATGAATTTTCCAGGTGGAGAAATGCTTGGTGCTGCTGATTTAGGTGTGGCAGAAGAAGATATCCCTGCTATTGCTGCTTATGTAGCAAAAGATCTTTCAGCTATTAAGAAAACTGCAAATGAAAATTTAGTAGCAAAAGGTAAAGAAGCTTATGCAACTTGTGCAGCATGCCATGGAGAAGATGGAAAAGGTCAAGATGGAATGTTCCCAGATCTTACAAAATACGGTTCTGCAGCTTTTGTAGTAGATGTTTTACATAGTGGTAAGGCTGGTTTTATAGGAACAATGCCGAGTTTTCCAACACTTAATAATATTCAAAAAGAAGCTGTTGGCGAGTATGTAATTTCTCTTTCAAGGGGTGAATGATGGAAAATAATAATAGATGCGTGTTTTCTCTTTCAGGTGTTACAGGTATGTTAATTGCTACGGTTTTATTACTTGCTATCTTAGTAGTTTTAACTATTTGGGGTCTTAAAGCTCAGCAAGAAGTGATGCAAAAGCCATATAGTCTTAAAGATGCACAAAGTGTAAAGATGTTTGGTTCAAAAGAACAAGATCATAGAAGTATAAAGGAAGCACAATGAGTAAGGCTTTGGAATATTTAATTGTTATTGGTTTAGTTGTTGCTGCTGCAATCACCGCTTGGTCGGTTTTAACTGTAAATCATCTTCATATAGGATGAAAAAAATATTACAAGATGGCTTTTTTTTAGCCATCTTCTTCTTTGTTTTATTGCCTTCTAGGGTTTTTGCTCTTGATGCTGTACTTTTTAATGAAAATATTTTAAGTCAAAAAGTAAGTAATGAGATTAATCTTATAGGAAAAGAGCTTTACCAAAAAAGTAATATTTTTATCGGCGTTATGGTTGGTGATGAAACTGAAATTGAAACTTTATTAAATAAACAAAAAGAACTTCCTCAATCTTATATATTGCTTCTTTTGTCAAAAAATTCTCACAAAGTTGATATAGTGGGCTCAAAAGGTGCTTTAGCTTTGATTGATAAAGAATCCGTGCTTAGTCCTTATCCTGGAACAGGATCTATTTTACCGATATTAGCTACAAATAAAGGTGATATTTATAATGCTGCTATACTTAATGGTTATGCAGATATTGTAGATCGTGTGGCAAAATCCTTGGGATTACAATTAGAACATTCTATAGGTAATGCAAATCGTGATACTATCAATATCTTAAGAATACTTATCTATGGATTTATTTGCTTTGCATTGTTATACTATGCACAAAGAAGAATAAAGAGGAAAAAAAATGTTAGAAACTAAAAGAAGTTTTTGGCCTTATGGTATTTTGCTTTCACTTTTGGCTATAATTATTGCTTGTATTGTAACGATTTTTATAGCAAGTCACCATCCTGTATATGAGGATGATTTTTATTTTGACTCTTATCAAAATGTTGAAAATAATTACAATCAAATACAAAAACAACAAGTAAATTTTGATAAATTTTTTAAAGTAAATTTTCAAAATGATAAAATCACTTTTATAGGTAAAAGAAAAATTCCTAGTTATGAAGTGGATCAAAATTCCTATGTTGCAAATTTTAAAATTTCTGCATTACAAAATATAAATTCTGATGATTTAAAAGTTCAAGTTCTTCTTACAAGACCATTCACTAAAAATTTTGATCAAAAGTTAGAAGGACAAGTTAAAAATGGAATTTTAAGTATCGCTTTACCTAAATTAGATAAAGGTAGATGGGAGCTTAAGCTAAAGTTTTATGCAAATCAAGAAACAGTGGGTTTTTTTAGCTACGAATTAAATGCTCAATGAAATTAAGAATTTTTAGTTCTTCAAGACAAATTAGAGAGTATTATAACCAAAAAAAACAGCAAAATGCTTTATTAGATAGTGCTATTCATATAGGTGAATTTTTAGATAAAGTTTGTTTGAGTAATTTTCATAAGGCAAGTTCTTATGAAAGCTTACTTTTAATGCAAGAAGCTTGTCTAAAAAGTAAGGATTTAGAAAAAAAACTAGGAATTTCGGTAGAATTTTTTGCTTTTTTGAAAAATAACGAATATCTTTTTTCCTTTTTCAAAGAACTTAGTTTAGAAAAAAAAAGCATAGAAGATCTTAAAAATAATGATTATTATGCCACCTATAATGAACATTTGGAAATTTTAGATGAGGTATATAAGAATTATCTTGTTTTGCTTGAAAAGAATTCTTTTTATGATGATCTTTCTTTGCCTAAAAATTACACTCTTAATAAAGATTTTTTAGATGAGTATGAAGCTATAGTTTATGATTTGCAAGGTTTTTTGAGTAAATTTGAAGAAAATTTATTAAGTGAAATTTCTCAGATTAAAGAAGTGGTTTTAAGTTTTAAAACAAGTAAATTTAATCTCGAATATCTTTTAAAACTTGATTTTTTAAAAACATTTGATTTAAAAATAAACACTCATTATGAAATCAATCTTTCAAAACAAGAGATCTTAAAAGAAGAAATTTTTAAAACAAAAAATTCAAAAATTAAACTCAAATCTTTTGAATTAAGGGCTTTACAATGCGCCTTTGTTATGGATGAAATTTCGCATTTTGTACGCAAAGGTTTAAAGTCTGAAAATATTGTAGTTATAACTCCAGATGAAAGTTTTTGTGAGTTTTTAAGGCTTTTTGATAAAGACAATATGCTTAATTTTGCAAGTGGGATTAGTATTAAAGAAAGTTTATTTTATCAAAAATTTCAAGCACTTTATGAAAGTGCTAGTAGTGCTTCTTTTGTTTATAAAAATCAAGAGGATTATTTTGAAGATACGCAGATGATTTTTGATTATCACAATACACTTTTACATTCTTTAAAGCTTGATTTTATAGAGTTTAAAAAGTATTTTGATGAGAAATGTGATTTTGAATATTTTGAAAAATTACTTGCTTTATTTTTAGAAAATGAAAAGCAAGAACTTATTTATTTGATACGAAAAGAACTTTATTTTATTAAAGATTTATTAAAAAATCAGTCTTTAACTCTTAAAGAGTTGATCCATCTTTTTTTCATGCAAATTTCACAACTTTCCCTTAGTGATGTAGGTGGAGGTAAGGTTACGGTAATGGGACTTTTAGAAAGTCGTGGGCTTTGTTTTGATGGGGTGATTTTGGTTGATTTTAATGAAGAATTTATTCCCAAAAGAAGTGTTAATGAACTTTTTTTAAACAATGAAGTGCGTAAAAAAGCAGGATTGATTAGCTATGATAGAAGAGAAAATTTACAAAGATTTTATTATGAAAGCTTGATGAAGAATGCTTTAGAAATAAGTATTTGCTTTGTGGAAAATGAAGAAAAAAGCAAATCACGTTTTTTAGATGAACTTGATTTTGACTTTTTTTATGAAACTCATATCCACCAAAAAGCTTATCTTAATGCTTTAAAATTAGACTATGAAGGTATAAAACCTAATCTAACTCCTATAAAAGCTCCTATTTTAAAGCATAATCCTTTCGAGTTTCCGCTTTCTTTTAGTCGTTTTAATTTATTGGAAAATCAAAAAAGAACTTATTATTATCGTTATATTTTAAATTTAGCAGAACCTAGGGTTTTAAGCGAGGAAAGCAAAGCGAAAAATCAAGGAAATTTCATCCATAAAATGCTTGAAATTTATTATAAAAATTATGCAAATAATGATTTTGATATAAAAGTTTTTACAAATTTATTGGATAAAGAATATCAAAAATACAATATCAGTGAACTTGATCTTGAAGTATTTAAATTAAAATTTATACAATTTGCTAAAAACGAAAAAGAGCATTTTTCAAAAGGCTTTTATGTCGCACATACAGAGCTTGAGTTAAACAATATTTTAAAACTTGGAGCAGATAGTATAAAACTTAAGGGCACTATAGATCGTATCGATAGTTCAAAAGAAGGTAATTTGATCATTGATTATAAAAGTGGAAAAGTACCAAGTAATTCTTATCAACTTGCTTTTTACCAAGCCTTATATGATGAAAATGCAAGCGTAGGTTTTTATGATTTAAATAGTATGCAAATATTGCACCAAAAAGCTAAAAGTTTAGATGAGCTGAGAGAAAGACTTAAAGATTTGGTTCTTATGAGCAAGGAAGAAATAGAGTTTGAAAATGAACAAGATGAGTATTGTCCTTATAAACTCATTTATAAAAAGGAATTAAAATGAGTCAATTTGAGCTTTTTTTGGCATTAGAAGCGAGTGCGGGAAGCGGAAAAACCTTTGCTTTGAGTGTGCGTTTTGTAGCACTTATTTTAAAAGGAGTTAGGATTAATGAAATTTTAGCTTTGACTTTTACCAAAAAAGCTGCTAATGAAATGCAAAAAAGAATTATTGAGACTTTTTTAAATTTAGAAAAAGAAAATAAAACCAGTGAATGCAATGAACTTTGCAAGCTTTTAGGTAAAGATAAAGAAGAGCTTATTTCTTTAAGAGATGCTAAAAAAGAAGAATTTTTAAGAATAGAGTTAAAAATCAGTACTTTTGATGCTTTTTTCGGAAAAATTTTGCGTGTTTTTGCTTTAAATTTGGGCTTAAGTAGTGATTTTACAATGAGTGAAGAGAGGCTTGATGTAAGAGAGATTTTTTTAAAACTTCTTAAAAAAGATGAATTAAAAGATTTGGCTTATTATATTAATTTAGTTGATGAGAAAGAAAATTTTTTTAACGAGCTTGAAAAATTTTATGAGAATGCTTATTTTCAAAATCTTCCTAAAATTCCAAATCCATCTAAAGCTTATATCAATAAAGCCTATAGTGAGTTAAGAAGTTATTGTTTGGGTCTTACTCATGTAAAAAATTATAAAAATTTGTGTGACAATTTTAAAAGCGAAGTTTTAGATTTATCCGTGTTTATGCAATCAAGCTTTATGACAAAATTTGAAAGTACAAAATATTTACAAGATTTAGAAAGCACTAACTTGCATTTTAGCGCAAAGAGAATGGAGCTTATAAATGCTTTAAATACCTATGCCATAGAGCTTGAAAATTATAAAATTGCTAATTTAATGAATCTTTTAAATCATTATAGTGAAGCTAAAAATATATTTCATAAAGATAAAAATACCTTAAATTTCCAAGATGTGAGTAAAAAAGTTTATGAGCTAATAACCAGTGAATTTAAGGATATGATTTATTTTCGTTTAGATGGTTTTATTTCGCATTTGCTTATTGATGAATTTCAAGATACAAGCGTGATTCAATATCAAATTTTACGCCCTTTGATCGCTGAGCTTGTTTCAGGAGAAGGAGTTAAGAAAAATCGCACTTTTTTTTACGTAGGAGATAAAAAACAAAGTATTTATCGCTTTCGTAAAGGAAAAAAAGAATTATTTGATTTGTTAAAACAAGAATTTAGTCAAATTAAAAGTGATAGTTTAAATACTAATTATCGCTCTAAAGAGCTTTTGGTTGATTTTGTTAATGAAACTTTTAAAGAAAAAATCAAAGATTATAAAGAGCAATTTGCCTTAGAAAGTAAAAAAGGTGGTTTTGTGCGTATTGTGGAATCTAAAGAACAAAAGGTTAAAAACCAAGCCCAAGAAATCAAGGAAAAGACTTTAGAAACTTTATTTGAGCAAATTAATTTTTTAAGATCTAAAAATATTTCTTATGATGATATTTGTATTTTGTGTTGGAAAAATAGCGATGCAGATATGGTTTTGGATTTTTTAAGAGAGCAAAAAATTCCTGCGTTTACTCAAAGCAATGTTTTACTTGAAAATAAAGCAAGCGTAAGACTTGTTTTGGAATATGCTAAATATTGTATTTTTGGTGATGAGTTTTACTTGGTATTTTTAAAAGAACTTTTAGGTTTTGAGCCGAGAAAAATCACCCTTGATTTTTCAAAAAATGCTATGGAAAATGTACTTTTTTTAATAAAAGAATTAAAACTTGATTTAAATGATATCGCTTTAATGCAATTTATCGAATATGCTAAAACTAAGGAAAATTTTTTAAAGCTTTTATTTGAGCCTTGTACTTTGAAAATAGTAAGCGAACAAAATATGGGTATTAGTATTATGAGTGTGCATAAATCTAAGGGTTTGGAATTTGATCATGTGATTTTGCTAGATAGTTTATCTAAAAACAATTCAAACAATGAAGATATCATGCTTGAATATGATATCAATCAAGGTTGGCAACTCCATATTAAGGATAAAATTCGAGAGCTTACTAAAGAGCCTATTTATACCCTTTTTAAAGAAAATATTACAAGAGCAAATTATGAAGATGATATTAATAAACTTTATGTGGCTTTTACAAGAGCTAAGGAAAGTTTGATTATCATAAAAAGAAACGAAGAAAGTGTAAATGGAAATTATCCAAGTTATTTTAAGGGGGGATTTTTAAATATACATTCTCAAGAGAGAGGTTTTTTAGAAAGCAAAGAGCAAATTTTAAGTGTTAAAAAAGAAAGTATTCAAGCTTTACAAAAATTTGAAAAAATTAGCCCACAAGAAGTTCAAAGTGAAGAAAAGCTTGATAGTAAAGAGCTATATTTTGGAAATGCTTTTCACTTTTTTATGCAAAATTTAAAACTCCCTAAGGGTGAAAATTTTCAAATACTTACTCAAAGATGCAAGAGTAAATTTAGACATTTTTTAGATGAGAGTGATTTTGAAAAGCTTTTTAAAAGAATTGAAATTTTACTTAAAAATATTCAATTTCAAAATTTGATTGGTGATGGAAAGCTTTTAAAAGAACAAGCTTTGAGTTTTAATGGAGAAATTAAACAATTAGACTTGCTTGCCTTAAAAGATGAAGAAGCTTTCATAATTGATTATAAAACAGGTCTTGCTATGCAAGATAAACATAAAGAGCAGGTAAGAACTTATAAGATGGCCATTAGTGAAATTTTGAAAAAAGATAAAGTGCGTGCTTTTATAGTTTATTGTTTGGAAAATGAAATTCAAATTTTGGAAATATAAACTTTATTTTTACTTAAATTAAGTAAAAATTAATATTATTTTTTATACAATCACATTTTAAATTTTTGGCAAAGGTAAAAATTATGACAAAGATAACAAAGCCAAACGAAGTAAAACGAGAATGGATTGTTTTAGACGCAGAAGGCAAACGCTTTGGTCGTCTTTTAACTGAAGTAGCAACAATTTTGAGAGGTAAAAACAAGCCTTGCTTTACTCCAAATGTTGATTGTGGTGATTATGTAATTATCATCAATGCTTCAAAAGCTGTATTTACAGGTGCTAATAAAGCAGAAGATAAGCTTTATCATAGACATTCAGGATATTTTGGAAGTGTAAAAAGCGAAAAATTTGGTGATTTACTTGAAAAAAATCCTGCAAAATTATATAAATTAGCAGTTAGAGGTATGCTTCCTAAAACAAATTTGGGCAGAGCTATGCTTAAAAAATTAAAAATCTATGCGGGTAGTGAGCACCCACACACTGCGCAAATTGCTAAAGAAGGAAAATAATCATGGCAACAACATACGCAACAGGTAAGAGAAAAACTGCTATCGCAAAGGTATGGGTAAAACCAGGTAGTGGTAAAATTAGTGTTAATGGTGTTGATTTAAACACTTGGCTTGGTGGACACGAGGCGATTAAGCTTAAAGTGGTTCAACCTTTACTTGTGACTAAACAAGAAACTTCAATGGATATTAAAGCAACTACTTTAGGCGGGGGCTATAGTGCTCAAGCTGAAGCTTTAAGACATGGAATTTCAAGAGCTTTAGCAGCTATGGATGCTGATTTTAGAGCCTTATTAAAACCTAAAGGACTTCTTACTAGAGATAGTAGAACTGTTGAGCGTAAAAAATATGGACGCCGCAAAGCAAGAAGAAGCCCACAATTCTCTAAACGTTAATATTTTTGGTGGGATTTTCCCACCTTTCTACAATTTTTTATAAAACTCATCCTTTTTTCTATCATTTATGTTATAATTGCGAAATTTAAATTTTTATTTTATAACACAATGAAAGGTTTTTTCTATGAAAAAAATATTCTTATGTTTAGGTTTGGCAAGTGTTTTATTTGGTGCTGATAACAATGTAAAATTTGAAATCACTCCAACTTTAAACTATAATTACTTTGAGGGTAATTTAGATATGGATAATCGTTATGCACCAGGGATTAGACTTGGTTATCATTTTGACGATTTTTGGCTTGATCAATTAGAATTTGGGTTAGAGCATTATTCTGATGTTAAATATACAAATACAAATAAAACTACAGATATTACAAGAACTTATTTGAGTGCTATTAAAGGTATTGATGTAGGTGAGAAATTTTATTTCTATGGTTTAGCAGGTGGAGGATATGAGGATTTTTCAAATGCTGCTTATGATAATAAAAGCGGTGGATTTGGACATTATGGCGCGGGTGTAAAATTCCGTCTTAGCGATTCTTTGGCTTTAAAACTTGAAACTAGAGATCAAATTAATTTTAATCATGCAAACCATAATTGGGTTTCAACTTTAGGTATTAGTTTTGGTTTTGGTGGCAAAAAGGAAAAAGCTGTAGAAGAAGTTGCTGATACTCGTCCAGCTCCACAAGCAAAATGTCCTGTAGAACCAAGAGAAGGTGCTTTGTTAGATGAAAATGGTTGCGAAAAAACTATTTCTTTGGAAGGTCATTTTGGTTTTGATAAAACTACTATAAATCCAACTTTTCAAGAAAAAATCAAAGAAATTGCAAAAGTTTTAGATGAAAATGAAAGATATGATACTATTCTTGAAGGACATACAGATAATATCGGTTCAAGAGCTTATAATCAAAAGCTTTCTGAAAGACGTGCTAAAAGTGTTGCTAATGAACTTGAAAAATATGGTGTAGAAAAAAGTCGCATCAAAACAGTAGGTTATGGTCAAGATAATCCTCGCTCAAGCAATGACACTAAAGAAGGTAGAGCGGATAATAGAAGAGTGGATGCTAAATTTATTTTAAGATAATGAATAAAACTATTTTATTTGATTTAGATGGCACTTTAATTGATTCTACTGATGCTATTTTAAATTCTTTCCAAGGAGCTTTTAAAGCCCTTGGGTTAACTTCTAAAAATAATGAAGAAATCAAAAATCTCATAGGTTATCCTTTAGAGCAAATGTTTAGAATGCTTTATCCAGATAAAGTAAATTTAAGTAAAGAATTTGTATTAGCTTATCGTGAAATTTATGCACAAATTTATTTAGAACAAACCACTCTTTTGCCTAAAGTAAAAGAAGCATTAGAACTTGGAAGCAAAATTGCAGATCTTGGCATAGTTACAACAAAAGGAGGTAAATTTACTCCGATTTTACTTGATTATTTGGGAGTTAAAAAATTCTTTAAAACTTTAATTACTCTTGAAGATGTCACGAATCCAAAGCCAAGTTCTGAACCTATAATTTTAGCTTTAAAAAGACTCAATAAAACTCAAGAAAATGCCTATATGATAGGCGATACAATACTAGATATTCAAGCTGCAATTTCTGCTAATATCACTCCTTTGGCCTTAACTTGTGGCTATGGCAATGAAAATGAATTAAAAGCTCATTCTATGGTATTTTTAAATGCATATGAGGCTGTTAATTATATAGCTAGATTAAACTAATTTCAAGTTTTCGTTAAACGCCTTTTAAGAGAATTTATAGTAAATTGATAGCTAAAAAATTATAAAAATTATCAATATAAAGGAAGGTCTCAATGGGTAAAATTATGAAAACTATGGACGGAAATGAGGCTGCTGCATACGCTGCGTATGCTTTTACTGAAGTTGCTGGAATTTATCCTATTACACCTAGTTCTCCTATGGCTGATTACACCGATATGTGGGCAGCTGCAGGTAAAAAAAATCTTTTTGGAGTTCCTGTAAAAATCGTAGAAATGCAAAGTGAAGCAGGTGCTGCAGGTAGTGTGCATGGATCTTTACAGGCTGGGGCTTTGACTACAACTTATACAGCTTCTCAAGGATTACTCCTTAAAATTCCAAATATGTATAAAATAGCAGGTCAATTACTCCCCTGTGTAATCCATGTAGCAGCGCGTTCTTTGGCTGCTCAAGCTTTGTCTATCTTTGGTGATCATCAAGATATTTATGCGGCAAGACAAATTGGTTTTGCTATGCTTTGTTCGCATTCCGTGCAAGAAACCATGGACTTAGCTGGTATAGCACATTTAGCTGCAATTAAGGGAAGAGTGCCATTTTTGCATTTTTTTGATGGTTTTAGAACAAGCCATGAAATTCAAAAAGTTGAAGTAATGGATTATGCACATTTTGATAGATTATTAGATAGAGAAGCTTTGCTTGAATTTAGAAATAATGCTTTAAATCCAGAAAATCCAAAAACACGCGGAACAGCACAAAATGATGATATTTATTTTCAAACTAGAGAAGTAAGCAATCGTTTTTATGATGCTTTGCCTGATGTTGTTAATGAATATATGCAAGAAATTTCAAAAATCACAGGTAGAGAATATAAACCATTTACTTATTATGGACATAAAGAGCCAGAGCGTGTGATTGTTGCTATGGGTTCTGTGACTCAAGCACTTGAAGAAGTGGTAGACTATCTTAATGCTAAGGGTGAAAAGGTAGGGATTTTAAAAGTTTATCTTTATCGCCCATTTAGCTTAAAATATTTCTTTGATGTTATGCCAAAATCAGTGAAAAAAATCGCAGTTTTAGATAGAACCAAAGAACCAGGAAGTCTTGGGGAGCCACTTTATCTTGATGTAAAATCAGCTTTCTATGGAAGAGAAAATGCTCCTGTTATAGTGGGTGGAAGATACGGACTTTCTTCAAAGGATGTTGATCCTGCTCAAATGATAGCAGTATTTGAAAATCTTAAACTTGATAATCCAAAAGATGGCTTTACTGTAGGTATAGTTGATGATGTAACTCATACTTCACTGAGTACTGGAGAGAAAATTTCACTTGGAGATGAAAGTACGATCGAATGTTTATTTTACGGACTTGGTGCTGATGGAACTGTGGGCGCAAATAAAAACTCGATTAAAATCATCGGGGATAAAACGGATTTTTACGCTCAAGCTTATTTTGCTTATGATTCTAAAAAATCAGGGGGTTATACAAGAAGCCATTTAAGATTTTCTAAAAAACCTATCCGTTCAACTTATCTTGTTTCAACTCCGCATTTTATCGCTTGTTCGGTAGCGGCTTATTTGGAAATTTATGATGTTTTAGCAGGAATTCGCAAAGGAGGAACTTTCCTTTTAAATAGTATTTGGAATGCTGAAGAAACCATAAGACAACTTCCAGATGCAGTAAAGAAAACTTTAGCTGAAAAAGAAGTAAATTTTTATATCATCAATGCAACCAAACTAGCTCGTGATATAGGTTTGGGAAATCGTACAAATACCATTATGCAATCAGCCTTTTTCAAACTTGCAAAAATCATTCCTTATGAAGACGCACAAAAATACATGAAAGAGCTTGCGTATAAATCTTATAGTAAAAAAGGCGATGCTATTGTAGAAATGAATTACAAGGCTATTGATGTGGGTGCTGATGGACTTGTAAAAGTTGAAGTGGATCCAAATTGGAAAAATTTAGAGCTTAAAGAAAAAGAACAAACTAATGCCTATAAAGGTACTGAATTTGTTGAAAAAATCGTAAAACCTATGAATGCGGCTAAGGGTGATGATTTGCCTGTTTCAGCCTTTTTAGGTTATGAAGATGGAAGTTTTGAACACGGCACAACCGAATACGAAAAACGCGGTGTTGGGGTTATGGTACCAAGATGGATAGAGGCAAATTGTATTCAATGTAATCAATGTGCTTCAGTTTGTCCGCATGCTGTTATCAGGCCATTTTTGATTAATGATGAAGAAATGGCAAATGCACCTCGCGGTGTAAAAGATCATGCTTTAGAAGCTAAAGGAACCAAAGGAGAAAAATTAAGCTTTAAAATTCAAGTTTCTCCACTTGATTGTACAGGCTGTGAGCTTTGTGTTCATGAGTGTCCTACTAAAGAAAAATCTTTGGTTATGGTGCCACTTCAAGAAGAGATGGATTTTGGTGAGCAAGAAAATGCGGATTATTTATTTAAAGAAATCACATACAAAGATGATATTTTAAATAAAGAAACTACAAAAGGAGCACAATTTGCCCAACCTTTATTTGAATTCCATGGAGCTTGTCCTGGATGTGGAGAAACTCCTTATATTACTTTAATTACAAGATTGTTCGGTGAAAGAATGATTGTGGCTAATGCGACAGGTTGTAGTTCTATTTATGGGGGTTCAGCTCCATCAACTCCTTATAGAAAAAGTGTGAAAAATGGACACGGTCCTGCTTGGGGAAATTCACTTTTTGAAGACAATGCTGAGTTTGGTTTGGGTATGAAAATTGCAACTGAAAATACAAGACACCGCATTGAATATATCATGAATGAAAGTATGCAAGAAGTTCCAAATGCTTTATCAGCCCTTTTTAAAGATTGGATTGCAAATAAAGACAATGGTGCTATGTCTGTGGAAATTAAAGATAAAATGATCCCTATTTTAGAGCAAAATAAAAATATTAAAGCCGTACAAGATATATTAGAGCTTAAACAGTATTTAAGTAAAAAATCTCACTGGATTTTTGGTGGTGATGGTTGGGCTTATGATATAGGCTATGGCGGACTTGATCATGTTTTAGCAAGTGGAGAAAATGTAAATATTTTAGTGCTTGATACAGAAGTTTATTCTAATACAGGCGGTCAAAGTTCAAAATCTTCTAGAACAGGAGCTGTAGCACAGTTTGCAGCAGCAGGCAAACCTATACAGAAAAAAGATCTAGGTCAAATTGCTATGACTTATGGTTATATTTTTGTAGCACAAGTAAATTCAACGGCAAATTATACTCATCTTATCAAAGCTATCACTGCAGCTGAGGCCTATGATGGACCATCTTTGGTGATTTGTTATTCTCCTTGTATAGCTCATGGTATTAAAGGTGGGCTGGGCTACTCAGGAGAGCAAGGTGAGCTTGCTACAAAGTGTGGCTATTGGCCACTTTATACCTTTGATCCTCGTTTAGAAGAACAAGGAAAAAATCCTTTAACTCTAACAGGAAAAGAGCCTGATTGGGATTTATATGAGCAATTTTTGATGAATGAAGTGCGTTATAATTCACTTAAAAAAGCAAATCCTGAACATGCTGCTGAGCTTTTTGAACGCAATAAAAAAGACGCTCAACGTCGCTATAGACAGCTTAAGCGTATCGCTATGGCTGATTATAGTAATGAGGTTGAAAGCTGATAAAATATATTTTTAGTGCTACATTGTGTTTTAGCACTTTGTTTGCACAAGATAATTTTGAAGAGTATTTTAAACTTATAGATAAAGAAAATCGCATAAATTTTAATACTCTTCAAAACCCATTTGTGAATCCTACTTTTGAAAAATTAAGACATATTAAAATTACTGCAATTATGCTTGATAAAGTAAAAATTTATGATCGATGGTATAAAAAAGGTGATATGATTGATGATGCTATAATACATGAAATAAATACTAAAGAGATTAAATTCCAATATGATAATTTAGAAATTGCAATCCAAATAAATAAAAATGATAAGATTAATATTAATTAACATTCTTTTTTGCCATTATCTTTATGCTTTAGATTGTCAAAAGCGTCTTTTTGATATCAGTATTAATGAAAAATTAAGCATACAAGAAAGTCTTGATGAGCTTGCAAAATATTGTTCTTTTAGTATTATTGTTAAAGATAAAATTGCTAAAGAAAAATTAGAAACATTGCAAAATTCTGTCAATATTCATCAAATGAGTTTTTAGACGAAATTTTTAATTTTTTTATCAAAGAGCATGATCTTAGCTATGATTTTGATGGTAAAATTTTAAGAATTTCAGGTATTAATACGAAGATTTTTAAGATAAGTTATATCACTTCTATCAGAGAAGGACAAAGCATAACTAAAGCGTCTGTAGACGCTAAACCAAGGCAAAGTGAATATAGCGGTAGTTTTGATGATGCAGAAGACAATATGATTAAAAGTATGGAAAAATTTGATTTTTGGCAAAATATAGAAAAAGAGATTATTGTATTATTAAAAAATTCTCATGAAGATTATGAGGCTAAAACTCCCATCATAAATCCCAATGCAGGTCTTATTATAGTAACTGGAACAAATTCTCAGTTAAAAAGTGTGAAAAATTATTTGCAAAAACTAGAAAATCGTCTTAAAAAACAAGTTATTATCGATGTTAGCATACTTGCTGTGAGTTTAAATGAAAGCCATTCTAGTGGGATTAATTGGCAAAATTTTAATATAGGTTTAAATTCGCAAGTAAATAATGAAAATTCTTTTATTCAGTTTCAAAATGGGCAAGGTTTTGTTAAGAATTTGGGTTTAAGGGCGAATTTAAATTTTGATTCTATTATTAACTTTCTTTCTCAAAATGGAAAAACTAGCGTGCTTTCTAATCCAAAGCTTATGGCTTTAAACAACCAACAAGCCATTATTTCTGTAGGCGATACTATAAATTATCAAGTCAAAGAAAGTTCTAAAGGTACTGAAAATGGGACTACTGTTAGTGAAAGTTATAATAATTATTCTATTTTTGTAGGCATTTTACTCAATATCTTGCCTGAAATTTCTGATGATGGAAAAATAATGCTTAGAATTAATCCAAGCTTAAGTGATTTTAAGTATCCAGAAGATAATAAACGACAAAAAGAACCAAGAACTATTGCTCCTGATACTATACAAAAAAAGCTTTCTAGTGTTGTGCAAGTAGAGAATAATCAAACTTTAATTTTAGGTGGATTGATTTCTCACGATAAATCTAATGAGAAAAATTCTATCAATTTTCTATCAAAAATTCCAATTCTAGGTTCTTTGTTTAAAGGAGAAGTTTTAAATTCTAAAGCAACCGAAATTGTTTTTATTATCACTCCAAGTATAGTAGATAGTGTAAACGCTCCAAGTCTTAAAGATCTAGGATTTAAGCATTATGAGTAAAATTATTCCATTTAGAGAAGAAATTTTTCATCAAATCAATCAAATTTTAGAAAGCCAAAAAGCTTTTATTTTTTTATGGGGAAAAAGTGGTAGCGGTAAAAGTGTATTGTTGCAAAGATTGGCAAAAAAATATAATGTTGATTTTATTAATGAAAATTTTAAAGATCAGAGTTTCTTAAAAGAAAAAATTGAGTTTTTGATTTCACAAGGTCAGAGTTTAATCATTCTTGATGAAGTAGGAATGTATGATTATGCAATGCTAGAAAGCATTAGGATTTATAGTGATTCTATAAGTTTTGTTTTAAGTTCTCATAAAAAGTTAAATATACTTAAAAAAGAGCATTTTAAAAGTCGTTTAAGTGCTTGTTTTGAATTGAAAAATATTAGTCTTTTAGAGCTTGATGATTATATTAAATTGAAATTCGGAATGAATTTTTCAAATAAATGTCTTAAGTTTTTACAAAAAATTTCTCAAGGAAATTTAAGATATATTGATAAAACTTTAAAAAGTTTTTATGAGATAAATAGTTTTTTTGATAAAAATAAAAGTCAAGAGTATATTTTAAAGCTTAGTGCTTTAGAGAATGGCTTATTAAGGTAAGATATGCAAGAAAGAATTAAAGAGCTTGAGCTTAGGTATAAATATTTTTTACTTAAAAAATATTTAAAATATTTATTTTTAATTGTTTTAATCTTAGTGATAGCATTTTGTTTTTTTATGCTAATGCAAAAATATAATAATCAAAAAAATATTTATTTGCAAGCTATTGAACATAAAAAACATTTAGAGCAAAAGATTCTTCAAGCACAAATTTTACAAGAAAAAAATAAGATTTCTAGGGAAAAGTTATATAAAGAACTAGAAGAAGTTAAAGCGGTGCGGGAAAATACACACATTAGTAAGATAGAAATTGATTCTAAAATTTTAAATATTTCTGATTTAAAAAAATCTTTTTATCAAAATCCAAGCTATGAAAAGGCATTAAATTTAGCTAAGAAGTATTTTGATATTAAAGCTTATCAAAAGACAATATTTTGGGCTTTAAAAGCCAATGAACTTGACAAGCAAAAACAAGATTCTTGGCTGATTTTTGCTCAGGCTAAAAGAGCTTTAGGTGAAGAAAAAGAAGCTCAAAGTGTTTTAGATGCTTATATAAATTATTATGGTTTAATGGAATTAGATGGAAAGTAGAATGGATAAAATTTTTCAAGCTTATATTGATAATGAAATAAGTCTTGATGAAATTTGCACTAAATTTAATATCACTTCTTGGGATTTTTTTAAAAAATTAGCAAATTTTTGTAATTTACATTTTGTTGATTTAGATGAAGATAATGATTTTATTTATGAAGGTATACCTTTTTCTTTACTTTTAAAATTTAAATTTCTGCTTATTAAAAACAATGACGGCTTTATGATTATTAGATCTAAACCTTGTTCTTTAGAGCTTTTAGAGCAAGTTAAGACTTTTATGATTTGTGAAAAAATCGTCACTGCAATTGCCGATGAATTAAAGATAGCTAAAATTTTAAATCAAATTCGTATTCAAGAGGAGATTAAAAGATTAAGCATTAAGCTTAGACTTGAATGGCAAGAAAATCAAAAAAGAGATGATCAAAGTTGCATCAGTCAAATTTTTGATTTTTTATTACATGAAATTTTATCTTTTCATGCGAGTGATATTCATATAGAAGCAAGGAATGATGATGCTTTGATTAGGTTTAGGGTTGATGGAATTTTGCGTGAATTTGCTATTTTTGAGAAGGATGTTTATGAAGCTTTGGTTTTTCATGTCAAATTTTTAGCTTGTTTGAATTTAGCTGAATCAAGAAAAACACAAGATGGAAGTTTTGAATTAGATTTTGAAAATGAAAGATATGATTTTCGTGTTTCATGTTTGCCTTTGATTTATGGCGAAAGTGTTGTTATAAGAATTTTAAAACATGATAAAGAAATTTTGGATTTGTATAAACTAAATCTTGGAGATAAAAATTTAGAAATTTTAAAAAAGATTTTACATCGTCCCAATGGAATGATTTTATTAACCGGCCCTACTGGCAGTGGTAAAAGTACAACTTTATACGCGTGTTTAAATGAGTTGAAAAGTATTGAAAAAAAGATTATTTCAGCAGAAGATCCTATAGAATATAAAATTCCTTTAGTGCAGCAAATTTTGCTTAATTCAAAAGTTGGAGTCGAGTTTAATAGTATTTTAAGAGCAATTTTAAGGCAAGATCCTGATATTATCATGATAGGAGAAATTCGCGATGAAGAAAGTTTAGATATTGCACTTAAAGCTTCTTTAACAGGTCATTTGCTTTTAAGCACCTTGCATACTAATGATGCTCTTAGTACCATTGATAGGCTTTTGGATATGCAAGCAAAAAGTTACTTGATAGCATCGGCTTTGAGTCTTGTTATAGCACAGCGTTTGGTTAGAAAACTTTGTCCTTGGTGTAAGCAAAAAAGCAAAAAACATTATATTGAATTTGAAGGTGATTTTTTTGAACCAAAAGGATGTGAGCGTTGTCATCATAGTGGATTTTTTGGCAAAGAATTAATCGCTGAGTGCTTAGAGATCAATGAAGATTTAGCTTGTGCAATTAGGGAAAATCAAGATAAAACGATTTTAATGGAGCTTGCAAAAAAATATGGTTTTCAAACTATGTTTGAACAAGGTTTAAAAAAAGCCAAAGAAGGTCTTACAAGTATAGATGAGCTTTTAAGGGTTGTAAGATGAAATTTTATGAAGTAGAATTTCTTAAAAACAATCAAAATTATACAAAAACTATAAAAGCTGAAAATTTAAATATAGCACAAGCAAAAGCCTTATCAAAGAATTGGAAAATCATTGATATAAAAGAAATTCAAAAATCTAATTTTCAGAGATTAAAGGAAGAAAATTTCATACTCTTTTTTAAAGAGCTGGCTTTGTTGTGTGAAGTTGGATTAAGTGTTCAAGAAGCGATTAGAGAATTATATCTTATGCATTCTTGCAAGATTATGAAAAAAATATTAGACAATTTAATTTTAGCCCAAAATTTAAATCAAGCTTTTGAAAATGCTAATTTTGGATTAAATCGTGCGGAGCTAGCTTTGATTAAAACGGCTGAAAAGACAGGAAAAATCAGTGAAGTGTTTAGTCAAATTTCTAAACTTCGAGAAAAAAGCTTAGAGACTCAAAAACAATTAAAAAAGGCTTTTAGATATCCTACTTTGGTTTTTTTAAGTATTATCGGAGCATTTTTGTTTTTAATGCTTTTTGTAGTGCCTAATTTTAAAGATTTATTTGAAAATTTAGGCGCGAGTTTACCTTTTATCACGCATGTAATGTTAGAAATTTATAATTTTTTAGATGACTATGGAATTTTTTGCATATTTTTGTTTGTTATTTTTATTGTTATGCTTATTTTAGCTTATAAAAATTTTCATTCTTTTGCTTTTTCTTGCGATTTTTTATTTTTAAAAATACCTTTGATTTCTCGTTTGATTATTTATAATCAAAATTATTATTTTTTTATGGCTTTTTCTTTACTTTTAAAAAATGGAATTTCAATATCTAAAGCTTTTGATTTAGCTATTATAGGGCTTGAAAATAAATTTTTAATTTTTCAGTATAAAAAACTTTTTAGTTTTATAGATTCTGGTCTTGAGTTAAGTCAGGTTTTTAAAAAGATTGATATTTTTGATTCTTTGGTATTTTCTATGCTTAGTGTTGCGATGAAAAGTGGAAGACTTGAAGTATTAAGTGAAGAAATTGCCAAATATTATCAACAAAAAAGCGAAAATTTGATGGATAGATTTTTGGTTTTTTTAGAACCAATGATGACTTTATTTGTAGCGCTTTTAGTTTTGTTTTTGGCTTTAGGTATATTCTTACCTATGTGGGAGCTTAGCTCAGGGGTCAATTTTAACTAAAATAATCCCAAGCTACTTTAATGATAGTAGCTCCTACAACGATTAAAAATAAAGTTTTTATAAACTTTCCATTAGTTTTTAATACAAGTTTTGAGCCTAAATAAGCTCCTAAAACTTGTCCTACACCCATAAGCAAACCTACAGCCCATAAAAGTTCGTATTGCCATAAAAATATAGCAAGAGCAATGATATTACTAGTGAAATTTAAAATTTTAGTATTAATGCTTGCTTTTCTCATATTAAAACCTAGTAGCATTACACAAGCAAAAATCCAAAATGAACCCGTTCCAGGCCCTAAAAATCCATCATAAAATCCTAAAGTTAAGCCACAAATTAAATGAAAAATTTTGATATTTTTTATTTTAGGTTCGCTTTCGTGTTTGCCTAAGTTAGGACGCAAGGCTGTATATAAGAAAGTAAGAGTTAAAAAGATTAAGATAATAAGCTTTAATTGCTCATCTTTTACAAAAAGAACGCTATAACTTCCTATAGCTGCTCCTAAGGCTGTAAAAAAAACACCCCAAGCAAGATGAGGTAGAGTGGTGGATTTAAAATAAGTTAAAGTAGCCGTAAAAGAACCAAAGACGCTTTGGAGTTTGTTTGTTGCTAAGGATAAATGCGCAGGAATTCCACAGGCTATGAGTGCTGGTAGAGTAATAAGCCCTCCTCCACCTACAATAGAATCTATAAAACCAGCAAAAAGAGCTACAAAAAAAAGTATGAAATAATAAATTGTATCTAAGTGCTCAAAGCCCATTTTTCACTCCTTAAATTTGTCAATTTCCTTACTTTGCCCTAAACGATAGAGTGCAAAGTCATATTTTATGGGATCATTTGCATCTAATTTTTTTAAATTTTGCGTGAGTTCTAAAACACTTTTATAATCATATATTTTACGCTTTAGAAGTCCTAAAGTCAAGGAAATTTTATGTGTATGTGTATCAAGTGGAATTAAAAGATCTTTGGTGTGAATTTTGGTAAAAAGTCCAAGATCAAGTTCATCTTTTCTAACCATCCATCTTAGATACATATTATAGCGTTTAAGAGGTGAAGTAGGGGTGTTTTGCCAAATTTTTCCAAAGAAAAAATCATACCCATAACTTGAATATGAATTTAAGGTTTTGATTTTTTGCATAAAAGCTAAGATGGCATCTGTGGTATTTTCTCTTTTTTGATAGGCTTGATAAAAAAGTTCGTAGAGTGAAATTTCATTTTTAAGTCTTGAAAGAGTGATAAAAATTTCTTGTATATCTTTCTCATTTTGGAAGCGGTATTTTAAATTTTTAAGTTCTTTTTTTATTTGTTTTTCTTGAAGGTTTAATAAAGAAAAATCAAGTTTTTTTAGAAAATTTAATATATTTTTAGCATTTCCATAGGCAAATAAAGCACAAATTAAGGCAATAAATTCATCATTGTGAATTTTAGCAATTTGCAAAGGATCTGGAGTTTCAAAAAGGGAATGATTGGTATTTTTTTGATTGGCTAAAAAATCAAGCTTAGCTTTAAGATGGATAAAATTTTTCACTTGATATTGCTAGAGCTTAAGATTTAAGCCCTAGTAAGGTATCAAGCATTTGATCTACAGTTGAGACGATTTTTGCTGCAGCACCGTAACTTGATTGGTATTGTATAAGAGCGGCTAATTCTTCATTTGTATTTACACCACTTTTAGATTGGTATTCGCTATAAACAGAATTATAAAGAGTTTCATTGCTTGAATTTACAACATTGTTATTTTCACCATCTGAGGCTATTTTACCTGTAAGTTTGCGGTAATATTCTTCCATGGTAAGATTATCAATAGTGCCATCTTCATTATAAAAATTAACTTTATCATATTGAAGTTGGATGATTTTATTTGCCATGTCATTGCCACTATCAACCCCATTTGAGCTTGCTCTTACTGTGCTTGGATCATTTAAGATAGAATCTTTTACTTTCATATCACTTGCATCAGTTCCGCTGAAAAAACCACCTATACTAAACGCACCTGCGAAATTTGTGCCTTTATCTTCAATGGCTACCTTAAAGCCTGATTTTGCATTGATTTGGAATAAACCGTCTCCAGTTTTTGCATCGTAGCTAAAACTTGCATTGATATGATCATCAACATCATTATTTGCATTGTGATCGTTATTATCATCTGTATTAGCATTGATTTGACGCATGATATCATTCATGGTTGTATTTACATCTATGGTGATGGTTTTGGTGAGTTTTTTATCGCCTTTATCATCATAAATGACTATATCAAAACTTCCTGGTTGTATGGTTCTGTCGTAATTGACTAAAGGAATATCTCCCTTAAGTCCAGATAGATAATCAGAAGTAACAGAACTTTTCGCAGAACTTGCATAAAGATTGTTAGTTTCATTGATCATGGTCTTAGCAAAAGTATCTAAAGAATCCATATAACCTTGGATAATTCCATCTTCATATTTTCCTTCGCTTTTGCTATAGTTTCTACCGCGTAAGTCAAGTTGAGCACCAAGCTGTCCACCGTTAATCTTTGCAGTAAGATCGCGAACTTTTTCATCAGGAGTTTCATAATAAATGCTATAAGATTTATTTTTATCATCATAATCAAGCTTTAAAGGATGAAAATTTATCCCGTCTACTATACTAAAACCTTCTATGCTTAGATTGTATTGATGTCCTGGATCAGTGATGGTTGTATCAAGGCGATTGTCTTGATTGATTTCATTTTTGCTTGCAACTGCACTAACTAGCTTTGAAAGAGTAAGCTCAAGTTCATCTCTTCTATCCCTAAGCTCATTTGCGTGTTCTGTTGGTAAGGCTTCTTGTCCATAAATTTGTTTATTTATAGTGGCAATTTCTTCACCGATTCTATTAATCTCATCAACCGTATTTTTAATATCATCATTTACTTTTTTTTGGATTTTATCCAAGGTTGCAAAAGTGTTATTAACGCTTTCTGTTAAGGTTTGAGAAGCTTTTACAAGGGCTATTTTTGTGGCATTTTCATTGGGGTTAGATGCAAAATCATTCCAAGCTTTGTTATAATTTTCTAAATCTTTCAAAATTCCAGTATTTTGTAAGTCTGGAAAACGCTGAGCGATTTCTTGTAAGGTTGAAGCCATGTATTTAGTGTATTCTAGTTGATTTGATGCACCTTTTAATTTATAGTAAGAATACTCATCATGCAAACGCACTATACTTTCTATAGCAGTTCCTGTGCCTACTTGAACTCCACCTGTGGTAATATACCCATTTGTAGTTTGCACTACTCTTTGGCGTGTATAAAAAGTTGCATTAGCATTTGAGATATTATTTCCAGTTGTTGCGATTTGAACTTCGCTTGCCTTTAAGCCTGTAACACCTGTGTATAATGTTCCAAAAATACCCATTATAAATCCTTATACATTGATCTTGAAAATTGACTCTGGATTTGTCTTTTTATCTCCATAAGCATTATTTGTTCCATCATTGATATCAAACATTTTATTTACTAAGCCATCAAGAAAATCTTTGACAATAAGAACAAATTTAGCATACTCTTTGTTTTTACTATGAAGGTTTTGAAGATTTTTTTTAAGTAGATCTAGTTTTTGTTTATCTTCATCATCTAAGAGTTCACTAAGCCCTTTTGTAGAGCTATTATTTAGCTCAACCAAGGCAACATCAAGTTGTTTTTTGGCTGTAATAAATTCGGCGATAAGTTTGTTTTTTTCTTCTACACTTGGCGTTACACTCTCATGTTTAGCCACTTTGATATTTTCTATATCTTCTTCGGTTAAAGCAATAAGTTTTGCTAAGATAGCATTTACTTCATCAAGTCTTTGTTTAAGCATATTTTCTCCTTTTCTCTCTCAAAAAAGGAGAATGAAAATTTAGATTAAAGAGTCAGCAATCGCAGCAGCTGTAGCTTTTGTATCGATTTTATAAGTACCGTTTTTAATCTGCTCTGCGATTTTGCTCGCTTTATCATTTTCCGTTTTTTGAGTATCGTTTGTTTTTGTTTCTTTATCTATTCTATTTGTATTTAATGTGGTATTTGCCACATAACTTTGTTGTATAGGATTGATCATTTCTGCCTCCTTGATCTTAGTTATAATCCTCTACAAACCATATCGACCCAAATTTAAAAAACTTAACCCCTTTCTTTTAAAAAATCGTATAATAATTTTGAAAAACCCATACCTCCACTTAAAGCTTTACTCATGGTATCGTTATACATGGAAGAGTATATTTCATCACTGGCATCTTTTCCAAAGAGTGAATTTTGACTTTTTAAAGATACGTCTAAAACTTGCTTTAAAAAAAATGCCTCAAAAGCATCTGTTTGTTCTTTTAAGGCTTCATCTTCTTTGCTCTTTGTAACTATATCATTATCATTTATTTTGATGCTTGATTCTAAACTTCTTGCTTTAGCTGCACGATCAAGTAAAGCACTATTCATACTATAAGTATTTAAAAAATTATCGATTTTCATTAGATGATCTCCAAATCCGCGTTAATTGCACCTGCGCGCTTTAAATTTTCCATAATAGCGATAATGTCATTTGGGGTTGCTCCAAGTTTGTTAAGCATTCTAGCTATATTTGCAACTGTACTTTTTGCATTGTTGATTCTTAAGGTATTTGAACTTGGATCTACAAAACCACCATCTTTCATATCGATTTCATTTTGATTAGCTACTGCGTTATTGTTTGGATCTATTTTTATGGTGATATCTTTATGAGTGATTAAAACAGGTTCTACCTCTACATCAACTCCAGCAATCACTGTTCCTGTTCTTTCATCGATGATAACTTTGCTTTGTGGTTTATAGGCTATATCTTGTTCTAAAACTCTTGCCATAAAATCAACATTTGAAAGATCTTCAGGTTTTTTGAGTTTTACTGTGCGAGAGTCGATGGCTTTAGCCACTTCTTCGCCAAAAACGGTATTTAAAACTCTTTCTATATCATTTGCGGTTTTAAAGTCCGCTACTTTTAAACTTAAGGTTAGATCATTATTTTGACTAAAATTTTGTGGAATTTCTCTTTCTACATTAGCTCCGCCCATTACGGTTGCAGCAGTTGAGTGAGAACCTGCTCCTCCTGGTCTAGGTGTTAAACCTCCTGTTGAGATAGAGCCTTGTGCTATAGCATAAATTTCACCATCAATCCCACGAAGTGCAGTCAGTAAAAGTGTTCCGCCTTGTAAGGATTTTGCATCACCCATAGATGAAACGGTAATATCAAGTTTATCTCCGCTTTTTGCAAAGGCTGGAAGTTTGGCTGTAACCATAACAGCTGCGGTATTTTTTGATTTGATATCGTTAGGATCTACTTTGATATTCATACCTTGTAAAAGGTTTGAGATGGATTGTAGTGTAAATTTAGAGCTTGTTCCATCACCGCTTCCATTAAGCCCTACAACAAGTCCATAACCTATAAGTTGGTTATCTCTTACACCTACAGTGTTTGCTACATCCTTGATTTGCACTGCAAAAATGCTTGTCATAAAGAGCAAAAATATCGTTAAAACTCTCATGGATTCTTCCTTTAATCTATTGTTGATGATAGATCAAGCAAGAAGTGTTCCAAGTGAGTTAAGAAGTGTAAAATTTAATGTTTGTTGAATTAAATCTTTTTTATTTTTTTATAATTTATTTAATTATAATTAATTGTAAATATGTTATACTAAATAAAAGGAGCCATAAATGACAACCCATATCTACGATTTTTTAGAAAAAAGTTTAATCAAATTTAGCAAAAAAACAGCTTTTGTAGAACCCTTTGCCAAGGAAAGAAAGGAAATCACTTATAAAAACTTTGATCTTTTTTCTAAAAAACTAACCAGTGAAATTTTAAGAAACCTAGGAAATAATAATCCTATACAAGCTCCTGTTTTAATCATCTTGCCTAAAGGGATTGATTGTTTGATTTCATTTTTTGGAGTGGCATTAAGTGGAAATTTTTATACCCTTTTAGATGAGAAAAGTCCTAAAGAAAGAGTAGAAAAAGTTATAGAGGTTTTAAAACCTAAACTTTTTATCACTTCAAAGGATTTAAATTTTAACTTAGATTTGCCTACACTTTATACACAAGACTTTGAAAGTTTTAATATAGATGAGAGTTTAATAAAAACTGCAAAAGAAAAACATATAGATACTAATTTACTTTATGTGCTTTTTACCAGTGGGAGCACAGGCATTCCTAAAGGAGTAAGCATAGCACATAAGAGTGTGATTGATTATACTTTTTGGGTATGTGAGACTTTTAAATTTGATGAGAATGAAATTTTAGCCAATCAAGCACCATTTTATTTTGACAATAGTGTTTTAGATATCTTTTCAAGTGTAAAATCAGGAGCAACTTTACATCTTTTACCTAATCATCTTTTTGCCTTTCCAAATAAAATTTTAGAATGTCTTGAAAAAGAAAAAGTAAGCACTATATTTTGGGTGCCTTCGGTGCTGATTTATTTTGCAAATGAAAAAGGATTGCAAAAATATTCACTAAATCTTTTAAGAAAAATTCTCTTTGCTGGTGAAATCATGCCTAATAAACAGCTAAATATTTGGCGTAAACACTTACCCAATGCTTTGTTTGCCAACCTTTATGGCCCAACAGAAATCGCTGATGTATGTTCTTTTTATATCATAAATCGCACTTTTAAAGATGAAGAACTTTTACCCATAGGCAAAGCATGTAAGAACACAGAACTTTTAGTTTTTGATGAAAATATGAATTTCATAAGTCCTAAACAAATAGACATTAAAGGGGAGCTTTACGTGCGTGGAACTTCTTTGTCTTTAGGGTATTATAATGACAAAGAAAAAACCAAACAAGCTTTTATACAAAATCCTTTACATGATAATTATTTAGATTTACTCTATAAAACAGGAGATATTGTTTCTTATAATGAATTTGGCGAACTTTTATGCTATGGAAGAGCAGATAATCAGATCAAATACATGGGACATAGGATAGAACTTGGAGAAATAGAAAGCATGATAAATTCTCAT
>NZ_MJXP01000024.1:0-22845 GCF_001762855.1 Campylobacter sp. BCW_6467
AGATGGTTATATGGGAGAAGATTTTAACAAAGCTGCAGGATTGCCTGAAGATTTTAAGATACACAAATCTACTTTGGACGAGATATATAGGTATAATACAGATTTTAATGCTCATACAGCTAATTATTTAGGAGTAAGCAGTTATTATTCTAATATAGATATGGCAAATACTATAAAACAATATTATAACAAATTTGATGAGATATTAAATCACACTTTTAACAATGCGAATAAAACAAGTTTTACCGAAGTAGATTTAAATAGTTTACCTAAGGGTGTAAGTATGTCAGTAGGAGATTTTGATTTTGCTTCACCTTTAAATTTGGAAAGTAAAACTATAACAAATTATTACAACACCCAAGAACAATACAATGAAATAGAGCAATTAGGAATATTAGGACATATCAATACAGGCTTGCAACCATTAAATTTCACTCCACAAAGTATGCAAACTCAAAATACATCAAACAAATATATTTTTAATCCTGATATGTCAGTTTATCCACAAAATGAAGATGGAAGTTATTCTAAAGAAGCTTTATTTATGAGTTTTTTAAAATCAACAGGTGCTGATGTTTTAAAAGGTGGCAATACCACAATGAATCCTATAGTTAAATCTTTCAAAGAAGCTATGGCTAAAGAAAGCTTTGATGGATCATTAGCTTCCTTAGATGACATTATGACAGGCAAAGTTGATTTTGCAAGTTTATTAAAAGGTTATGCACAAGAGGGTTGGCTTGATGCAGATATATATGCAATGGAAAAAGGAGTTGCTTGGCAAAATGCAATCATAGGTTATGGTGGAGCTTTGTTTGATAATCAGTTTAATCAAGCAAAAGCTAATGGCTGGAAAGCAAGCAGTGAAAGTATCAATTCTTATGTTGGATCTATAATGGATAGATTAAATAATCTTATAGGACAAACTAGGGTTTAGAAAAAATTTTCGATTTTTTCTTGCATTATCTTAGCATCATTGATACGATTGACTTCATCTCTAAAGGCTGAAGCGTCTTTATGCCCTTTAGAATACTCGTGTAAATGCTTGCGAAATATACTTACACCTTGATCTTTGTAGTGTTTTATCATTTCATCAAAATGAGTGAGTATGATTTCTTTTTTGAGTTTTTCATCTACACTTTTACCGCTTTTGATTTCATAAAATATCCAAGGATTTCCTACGCTTGCACGCCCTATCATGAGTCCATCACATTTTGTGATTTTATAAACTTCTTTAGCGTTTTGTGCGTTAATATCGCCATTTGCAATCACAGGAATTTTCACGCTCGCTTTAGCATTGGCAATGGATTCATAATCGGCTTTTCCGCTATAAAGCTGTTTTCTTGTGCGTCCATGAATACTTACAAAATCCACCCCCAAGCTTTCACAAATTTTAGCCATTTTTTCAGGATATTTTTCATTAAATCCTAGTCGAAATTTTACACTTGTAAGGTTTTTTTTATTGTTTTCTTTAATTACTCCTACAAGATTTTTAAAAAGCTCTAAATTTTCTAGCAAAGCACTGCCAGCACATTGTTTAACAACTTTATTTACAGGGCAACCGCAATTAAAATCAATCCCATCTACAAAATCCATTTCATTTAGCATTTGCACTGCTTTTTTTAGCACTTCTTTATCTCCACCTGCAATTTGGACTATATAAGGATTTTCTAATTCAGCTCTTTCTAGCATATGTAGAGTTTTAGAACTTTCATAAACTAAAGCATTAGAACTTATCATTTCGCTTATGGTAATATCAGCACCAAATTTTTTTACTACATTACGAAAAGGCAGATCTGAAAAACCTGCCATAGGAGCTAAAAATAAAGGTTTTTTGCTAAAATCTATCATTGTATGAGTTGGTTTAGATTGATTTTGATATTTTTTTCACGCAAGGCTAAAAAGGCCTTAAAATCATTAAATTTCTTATCATCATTGTGAATTTGCTCTCTTAACTCATCTAAAAGTCCAAATTCAGCTAAAAGATATAAATGTGCTCTTAAAGCTTCGCTTTTTTCATTTTTAATTTTGTTAAAAATTCCTAAAATAGCATCAGGATTTAAAAGTTTAGTACTTAGTTTTGCTGCGTTAAGATAGTCTTTTTCGCTTAGTATATTGTGTGAAAGTAAAACTTCGTATTCTGCTGCACTAAGTTCTAAATTTCCTTCTTTAAAACGCTTGATAAGTGTGAGAACTTCAGAAGGCTTTTTAGGGATTTTTACATTTTTAATTTGTTCATAACTAGCTTTTTCTATAAGAGTATTAAAAGCAATTTCTTCAAATTCATCTTTGATTTCATTAAGGTTTTTAAGTTTGCTATAGGCATAATTTGCATCGTTTTTGAGATGATTTTTTTCATTTTGCAAATATAAAACATTGTTATTTTCGAGTTTAAATTTACTAAGGTTAAAAAATTCGTTTTTATTTAAACCATCAATAAGATCTAAAATTTCATTGATTTTATTTGAGTGTGGAATTTTTTCATGTGTTTTTATGGTTTTAAAAAGTTGTGCTACAGCTCTAAATTCTTTTGTTTGAAAAGTGGTTTTAAGATCTTTTTCAAGGAGTAAATCTTGAGTATAAGCTTCAAATTTAGCTGCATCTTTAAAAAAATGCTTAAATTTTAAATAACGCAAAAATCCATAAAATGCTATGTGTAAAACGGCTAAAATCATATAAACAAATAAAGGAATAACAAGCCATATCATAATAGGTAGTTCAAAGGTATAAGTGCTGATATTTAGAGTATAGCTTCCTAGTTCTAGATGCCAAGCAAAGGCAAAAATAAGTGCTATATAAATAAAACTTGCAAGTAAAAAGAGTTTAATTTTCATGTTTTTTTCCTTGTTCTGCAATTTGACGGCAAGTGATACAATATCTTGCGTGAGGTTTGACTTTTAGTCTTTGAGAGTCGATTTCATCATCACAAGATTCGCAAATTCCATAAGTGCCGTTTTTGATTTTATCTAAAGAATTTTCGATTTCTATAAGTTCTTCTTTGAGATTGGTGCTGATAGTAAAGTCAATTTGAGAGCCTGTTTCTATGACAGAAAAATCTACACTATCGCTTGGGACGCTATTGTGAAGAGCTTCGATTTCATTTGAATTGCTTTGCAAATTTTCTAAGATGGTTTTTTTTCTTTCTTCTAAAATATTTTTGAAATTTTGTATTTCATTTTTTTTCATTTTAAAACTTTCTATTTGTGATAAGGGTGATTGTTGTTGATGCAAAATGCACGATAAATTTGTTCTAAAAGTAAGGTTTTAACAAATTGATGTGCTAAAGTAAGTTTGCTTAATGATAGTCTAAAATCCAAACTTTGATTAAATTCTTCTCTTAAACCATAAGCACCGCCTATAAAAAAACTTAATTCATTTTTATCTTGGATGAGTTTTGCAAATTCTATACTTGTAAGTTCTTTCCCTTTTTCATCAAGAGCGATACAATAGCCTTTTTTATAAGGCATAAAAGCTTCTTCATAGCTTTTTTTTGCTTCTATGGCATTTAAATTTTGAGCTAAGGCTATTTTTTTATTAAAAAAATTTATTTCTTTTAAAGTGGCGTATTTAGAAATAAGTTTAGAGTATTTCTCACTCCAAGTTTTAAATTCATCACTTTTTTGAATACAAAAGATATTAACTTGCAAATTATTTTCCACTAAAAAATTTTAGTACATCGCTAAGATATTGTTTTTGTTCTCCTCTTTCAACTATGGCATCTATAAGTCCATGTTCTAACAAGAACTCTGCTTTTTGAAAACCTTCAGGTAAATCTGTTCCTATAGTTTGTTTAATAACTCTTGCACCAGCAAAACCTACTAAAGCTTCAGGTTCAGCGATGATTAAATCTCCAAGCCAAGCAAAAGAAGCACTTACTCCGCCCATAGTAGGATCAGTTAAAATGCTAATATAAGGAAGTTTTTCTTTGCTAAGAAGTTTAAGTGCGGCGCTAGTTTTGCTCATTTGCATCAAAGAATAAGTACTTTCTTGCATTCTAGCTCCACCGCTTGCACTTACGATGACAAGAGGAGTTTTGCTTGTGATGGCTCTTTGTACAGCTCTAACGATTTTTTCTCCTTCAACAGAACCTAAAGATCCACCCATAAAAGAAAAATCAAATACAACAAGTTGGGTTTTTAAACCATTGATTTCACATTCTCCACTAATAACAGAACTTTTTCTACCTGTTTTACTTTCACCTTCGCTAAGGCGTTTTTTATAAGATTTGCTATCAACAAATTTTAAAGGATCTATAGCCTCTAAATTTGCATCATACTCAATAAAACTGCCTTCATCGCTTAAAAGTTTAATACGTTCATCAGCTGAAATTCTCATGTGATAATTGCATTTAGGGCAAACATTAAAACAAGATTCTATTTCTTTATAATACATCAAAGCATGACAACTTTGGCATTTTACCCAGTGATTTGGAGCTTCTTTAACGCTAGGTTGTTGTCTTCTTATTTTTGAAAAAATATCTGCAAAATTCATATATTCACCTAATTATTTTTTAAAAATTCTAAGATTATATCAAAAATTTTCTTGTCTTGGCTTAGGAGAAGGAAATTTTCATTTTTTTCTATATATAAATTTTGATGAATTGTTAAAGCAGCTACTGTATCAAAAATTCGTGTTTTTCCAAGAATTAATACAAAACTAAAATACGAAGCATAAGCGAGACTTAAGGCTGTTGCGCCCAAAGAGCGAAATTTTAATTGATTTTTTGTTAAAAAATCGAGAAGTTCTGGATAAAGTGAAATTTTTTCAACTATACCTATTTTAGAAAATAGATTAGGTGTTAAGGGTGAGTATTTTGGATCGGAAAGATTAGATTTAAAAGCTTGATTGTTATTAAAAGCAAAAATTTCTTGACTGACAAGATTGCAAACAAAAGCGCTTTTTGCCTGATCTTTTTCTATGAGAGCTATAGAAGTTCCATAAAATGGTATTTTAGAAACAAAATTTGAACTTCCATCCAAAGGATCAAGAATCATTTGTTTTGGGTTATCTTTCCCGATCAAGCCACTTTCTTCAGAAAAAATTTGCCCAAAACAACTAAGATATTTTATGAAAATTTGTTCACATTTTAAGTCAAGCTCATAGCCTTGATTTTCATCATAGCCTAATTTAGAGCAAAGTTTAAGATCATTTTGTGGGATATTGTTTAGATACTTACGTATTTGCAAATTTGCATTCAAGCAAGCATCTAAAAATTCTTTCATTAAAAGCGTGTTCCAAGATTAAATTCAAAACTGTTAGTATCATCACCTTTTTTATCATTAAGAGGTTTGGCAAATACAAGTTGTAAAGGTCCAATTGGTGTAATCCATTCAATGCCTATACCTGTACTCATTCTTTTTATTTCATCTAAATTTTTGCGTCCTATCATACCATAATCAAAAAACACGCTACCACGAAGTTTAATTCTATCAATCAAAGGAAAACTAAGTTCTACGGAATTGGCAAAAGCTATGGTTCCTCCCACTTCATCTCCCCATTGGTTTTTAGGGCTTACTGTTCTGCTTTCAAAACCGCGTATCGATCTAATACCACCTAAATAAATTCTTTGGTTAATTGGTAAATAACCTTCATTCCATACTTTATAAAAGCTTGCTTTGTAGCGATAAATAAGATCATATCCTATATAGTCTTGCAAACCTTGATAAAAGTTAAATTTAGAGCTTGATGAAATAAATTCTTGATCTCCGCCAAGTCCAGCGTATTCTAAACTAGTTGAAGCAATGATACCTGATCGTGGCAGATAATAATCATCTGTATTGTTAAAGGTGATTGCTGGAGTTATAGAGCTTTTAATACTTTTGCCAAGTTCATATCCTGTTCTTAAAAGAGTTGGACTTAAGTGATAAATATCGCTTTGTTCAAGATTATAAGTTAAGCTTACATTATAGTATCTTGCAAATTGGCGTCCAACTGTTATATCAAAGCCGTAATTTTTTTCTGAATAATTATCCCATTCATAGTCATTTGAATAAAGTGTTCCACCTAGGCTATATTGACTATCAAGAACGCGTGGATTTATGAGACTAATCCTTCCTGATAAGGTATCATCGCTTTTATCTACGCTTACAGAGCTTTTTATCCCTGAACCAAAAATATTTGTATCTGATAAAGAAGCATTAAGTAAAATACCATCGCTTGATCCATAGCCAATGCCTCCAGAAATAGCTCCTGTAGAAGCTTCTTTAACATCAACAATCAAATCAATATGTGTATCGTCAACTTTTTCTTCTTTGATATTCACATCGTCAAAATAAGAAGTTCTTTTTAAAGCATTTTTTGACTCGCTTAAGTCTGTTCTATTGTATAAATTACCTTCTGTTATATATAATTCTCGGCGTATGACGCGATCTACAGTGCGTGAATTTCCTGAAATAATAACATTTCTTATATAAACTTTATCATGAGGGATTACTTTAAATACAACAGTAGCTTCTTGAGTTTGATCATTTTTTTGAATATCAGGATAGACTTCTACAAACGCATAACCTAAATCAGCACTTTGTGTTTCTATGGTTTTAACATCTTTTCTAATGTCTTCAATATTGATAGTTTTGCCAGCGCTTGATCTTAAATCTTTTACGGTTTGTGCATTTTGTTTATCATCAAATAAAGGATTTTCTATGTTTATACTTTTAATTTTATAAGGCTTTCCTTCTTTGATAAAATAAGTCAAATTTGCTTGATAAGTATCTGTGTAGGTTTTAAGATAAGGAGGAGATACTTGAACATCTAAATATCCTTTTTTCATGTACTCATCAGCAATTCTTGAACTATCATTGCTAAGCTCAAAAACTTTTAATTTTCCATCATTGCGTCCCCACATCCAACCCATAAATTCTTTTTCTTTATTGACAATTGAAGGTTCTATATCAGAATATGAAAATTTCTTGGCTCCACTTAAATGAACATTATCAATAATGATATTTTCACCACGATTTACTATAAATTCAAGCTCTAACCCATCGGTATTTTCTAAAGTCTTTTTTTTGTATTCTACAATAGTATCAAAATAACTTTTTGCTTCATAATAAGCTTTAATGCGTTCAATAGCTTCTTTTATACTTCCTTCATCAAGTAGCGTACCTCTTTTAATCCCTAAAATACTTTCAACTTGTTTTCTATCATTTGAAGCTATACCTGTTATACTAACCTTTGCTATAGTTGGTTTTTCAGTAACTATAATTTCCAAAATTCCATTGTTGTTTTCAACTGAAATATTTTCGAAATAATTTTGTTTATAAAGATTAAGAATAGCAGTGTTGATTTTTGCAGGATCTATTTCTTCTCCTATTTTAAGCCCTGTAATATTTATGGCACTTGTATTTGATAAGTGGTTTAATCCGATAAATTTAATATCCTTAATGGTTGCTGCATTGGCTATAGCAACTAAAGCACAAATACTAATAAGATGTTTTTTCATTGATTTTTTACCTAAAGCTTTATTAAAAGCTGTATAATAGCAAAAAAAATTTAACAAAAAAACTAAGGTAAAAAGTATGAAAATAGCAATTATAGGGCTTGGGCTTATGGGTGGATCTTTAGGGCTTTGTTTGAAAGAAAATAAGCTTATTTCTTGTGTTTATGGTATGGATTTAAGTAAAGAAAATGAAAAAGATGCCCTGCGATTAGGTCTTATTCATGAGCTTATAGAATTTAAAGATTTAGCTTTATGTGATATGATTTTTGTCGCAACTCCTGTTAATGCTATTATAGAAATTTTGCAAAAGTTAGTTGATTTGCCTTCTAATGTAACAATTATAGAGCTTGGAAGTACAAAAAGAAAAATTATAGAAAGTTTGCCTAAGAATTTAATCAAACAAACTCTTTTTGCTCATCCTATGACAGGAACTGAAAATTCAGGTCCAAAAGCGGCTTTTAAAGAGCTTTATAAAGATGCAGTTTGTGTTCTTTGTGATAGTGAAATAGCTGATGACTTGCATCAAAAAAGAGCAGTAGAAATTTTTTCTCATTTAGGGATGAAAATTGTTTTTATGGATAGTAAAGCCCATGATCATCATGCTGCTATTATTTCTCATTTGCCTCATGTTATAAGTTTTTCTTTGGCAAATTTTGTAATGAAAGAAGAGGATAAAAGAAATATTGTTCATTTAGCTGGAGGATCTTTTAAAGGTATGAGCAGAATTGCCAAATCATCGCCACAAATGTGGGAAAGTATTTTTTTACAAAATAAAGATAACTTATTAAGTTCTATTGATTTTTTTCAACAAGAATTAGAGAGATGTAAACAAATGATACAATTAGACAAAAATGATGAATTAAGAGAATGGATGAAACAGGCTAATACTCTAAGAGAAATTTTATAAATTTGCTAGATATTTACTGAAAATATAATAGAATTTATACTAAAAACAACAAAAACATTGAAAATTTTTAAGGAAGGTTATGGCAAAAAGAAAAGGCAAAACTTATTTATCTGTTTTAATTTTAGTTTTAATAGCAATTTTGATTTTTTTTATTTCAAGATTAAGTATTTTTGAAAAAAATCCTCCTCAAATTTTAATGCCAGATGTTGTATATACTGATCTTAAAAAACCTATTTTAGTGCATGTTAAAGATGATGAAAGTTCTATCAAAAATGTACAAATTATATTGCATAAAGACGACAATACTAGTGCAATGGTTATAGCAGATGAAAAGATTTCTAATTTAAAAGATATTACCTTACAAGTTGCTTTGCCAAAATTTGGTTACAAAGAAAATGTAAAATCTTTTGTTTTGGAGGTGATAGCTAAAGATTCTAGTTTTTGGAATTTTTTTAGTGGCAATGAAGCAAGAAAACAAATTGCGGTATTAGTAGATAATACGGCTCCAAAAATCAATATCATAAGCAATTCTTACCAAATCGAGCAAGGCGGTGCTGGGGCAGTTGTTTTTAAGGCCGATGATGCTAATTTAGATAAGGTGTATATAGAAACAAATAAAGGTAAAATCTTTAAAGTTACACCTTATGTAAAAGAAGGGTATTATGCGGCTTTGATTGCTTGGGATGCAAGGGATGAGGAATTTCGCGCATTTGTTATCGCTACGGATAAAGCGGGAAATATTTCAAAAGAACGTATAAGGTATTATTTTGTTAATCGTAAATATCGTGTTTCAAATATCAATCTAACGGATAAATTTTTAGATGGAAAGATTGAGAATTTAGCCAATCAATACGCTCCAAAAGATAATAATCTCAATCGTTATGAAAAATTTAAGTTTGTCAATGAAACTTTAAGAAATAGTAATGAAGAGCTTATCCATGAAATCACTTCAAAAGTACCTGAGGAAAAAATTGATAATTTTGATTTGAATTTATTTTTACCTCTTAAAAATGGTATGAAAGTAGCGGATTTTGCTGATCATAGGTATTATTCTTATAATGGGCAATTTGTGAGTGATTCTTATCATATGGGGCTTGATCTAGCAAGCGTAGCACAAGCTTCTATCATAAGCAATAACGCAGGCAAGGTTGTTTTTGCTGCTGAAAATGGAATTTATGGTTTAAATTTAATTGTTTATCATGGTTTTGGAGTATATAGTCTTTATGGGCACTGTTCTTCTAAAAATGTTGATTTAGATGAAATGATTAATAAACAAAGCATTATAGGTAAAACAGGAACAAGTGGTTTAGCCTTAGGTGATCATTTGCATTTTGGAGTTTTGGTTCAAGGAGTTGAAACGCGTCCTGAACAATGGCAAGATAAAAAATGGATAGAAAATAATATTTACAATGTTTTAAATGATGGTAAAAAGATAATTTTAGGAAAAAATTAATGAAACAATTAACTTTAGCAAAAACTGTCAAAGGTGTAGGTATAGGACTTCATAAGGGTGAACCCATAGAAATTACTTTAGAGCCTTTAGAAGCAAATAGTGGTATAGTATTTTTTAGAAGCGATCTTAATGCAAGTTATAAGGCAAGTCCTGAAAATGTGATCAATACTCAAATGGCAACTGTTTTAGGAGATGAAAGGGGGTTTATTTCTACAATAGAGCATTTAATGAGTGCGATTAATGCTTATGGAATCGATAATGTACGCATTGTTTTAAATGCAAACGAAGCTCCTGTTATGGATGGATCAAGTATTAGTTTTTGTATGATGCTTGATGAAGCAGGGGTAAAAGAACTTGATGCGCCTAAAAAAATTATGGTAATTAAAAAGCCTATAGAAGTAAGAGATGGTAATAAATTTGTGCGTTTAACTCCTACTAAAGAACCCCGTATTAACTATACGATTAAATTTGACAATGCTGTTATAGGTGAACAAAGTTACAATTTTGAATTCAGCAAAAAAAATTATATAGAAAACATAGCAAGAGCTAGAACTTTTGGTTTTTTAAAAGATGTTCAAGCCCTTAGGAGTATGAATTTAGCACTAGGTGGAAGTTTAGAAAATACTATAGTGGTAGATGAAAATCGTATTTTAAATCCTGAGGGTTTGCGTTTCAAAGATGAGTTTGTAAGACATAAAATTTTAGATGCAATTGGAGATTTAACCTTACTTGGATATCGTGTTTTTGGAGATTATACTTCATATGCTGGGAGTCATCATTTAAATCATTTGCTTACTAAAGAAGTTTTAAAAGATAAAGATGCTTATGAAATTGTAAGCCTTGAAAAAACAACCCAAAAAGCTTATGAAAAGGTATTTGCATAAAAACCTCTCTTTTGCTTAATGCTTTATCTAAGCCTTTAATGATCGGAATTTATCAAGATGATAAACTTATAAAAACTTATAAAAGTGAAGAAAAAGCAAGCGAATTTTTACCAAAAATTTTAGATGAATTGCTTAAAGAATATGATTTTACAAGTTTAATTTATGCTAATGGTCCAGGTTCTTATATGGGGATTAAAATTTCTTATGTAAGTTTGAGTACTTTAAGTATAGTGAAAAATATTCCTTTATTTGCGGTGAGTGCTTTTGAATTAAATGGCTATAAACCTATAAGCGCAAATAAAAACTTTTGTTTTGTATATAAGGAGGGTGAAATTTGTTTAGAGCAAAATATCCCAGCAGAGTTTTTTTTACCAAAAAATTTACAAGAGCTTAAACTAAATAATGATAATCTTCCCTTTTATTTTTTAGATGCAATTTAGGATGAAATTTGAAAATTTTAGTTCCCGCTACGAGTGCGAATTTAGGGCCAGGTTTTGATTGTTTAGGACTTAGTTTAAAGCTTTTTAATGAAACTCAAATCCAAAAATCAGGTGTTTTTAGCATTAGTATTGGAGGTGAGGGCAGTGATAATATTTTTCTTAAAAAAAACAATATATTTGTAAATATTTTTTATGAAATTTATGAAAAACTAAGCGGAAAAAAAGATAATTTTCGTTTTATTTTTCAAAATAACATTCCTCTTTCAAGAGGGTTAGGAAGCTCTTCAGCTGTGATTGTTGGAGCTATTGCCAGTGCTTATTATATGAGTGGATTTAAGGTAGAAAAAGAACGTATTTTAGATGAAGCTTTAATTTATGAAAACCATCCAGATAATATCGCTCCAGCTACTCTTGGTGGTTTTGTGTGTTCTTTGGTTGAAAAAAATAAAGTTTATAGCATCAAAAAAGAGATTGATAAAGATTTAGCTGCTGTGGTTGTGATCCCAAATTTGGCAATGAGCACGGAACAATCACGCCAAGCTTTGGCCAAAAATTTAAGTTTTAATGATGCGGTTTTCAATCTTTCTCATGCTTCATTTTTAACCGCTTGTTTTTTGGAGAAAAAATATGAATTTTTAAAATTTGCAAGTCAAGATAAGCTCCATGAAATCAATCGTATGAAAAACTTACCCGAGCTTTTTGAAGTGCAAAAATTTGCCTTAGAAAATAAAGCTTTAATGAGTACGCTTTCAGGTTCGGGATCGAGCTTTTTTTCTTTAGCTTTTAAAGATGATGCTTTAGCTTTGGCAAAGAAAATGCAAACAAAATTTAAAGATTTTCGTGTGCAATATTTAGAATTTGATGATAATGGCTTTGAAATTTGCTAAAAAATATAAAAAAAAGATATAATTTTGAAAAAACATATACCAATTAGAATGTGCATAGTGTGTAAAAACCGCTTTGAGCAAAATATGTTATTTAGATTTAAAGTTGTTTTAGGAGATATTGTGCCTAAAGCAGAACATGGAAGAAGCGGATATTTATGTCAAAATTGTATTGAGAAAGAAGATAAAATCTTACAAAAAGCATTTTCTAAAATATGTAAAAATTTAAATACTAAAATTACTCAGCAAGGACTTAAGGAGATATTTTTAAATGGCAAAGATTAGAATTCATGAAATCGCAAAAGAATTAGGTTATGATAGTAAGGAAATTATTGAAAAGGCAAATGAATTAGGACTTGGAATTAAAACAGCATCAAATGCTGTAGAACCTGAGATCGCAGCAGCTATTTATGAGTATATACAAACAAGAGAAATTCCAGAAGCTTTTAAGAAAAATATCAAAACTTCTACGGCAAAAAAGCCTAAAAAAGAAAATATAAAAGAACAAGAAAAGCTAAATGAATCTGAAAAAAAAGAACCTAAAAAAGAAGAAAAGCTTAAACAAGAAGTTAAAAAAGAAGAATTAAAAGTTGAAAAAGAAAATGCAAAAGAAGAAAAACAAGAAATTATTGATGCTCATAAGCCACAAAGCCTTGCTAGTGCAACTTTAGCCAAAAGACGCGGACTTGTTATTGTTAAAAAGAAAAAAGACGAAGAAGAAATTCAAGTTAAAAAAGAAGAAGTAAAAAATTCAAATGATATATCTATCAATAATGAAGAGCGCTTAAGTTTAAAAACCATGTTTTCAAATGCTGATGAGAGTTTGAAGAAAAAGAAAAAAGAAAAAAAATCTTTTGTCGCGAGTAAAAAAGAAAGTACCGAAAAAATGAATTTTTTAGATGAACATGATTTTGGTGATATTTCTTTAGATGATGAAGATGAGGTAGTGTTACCTGATTTTAGTGTAAAAGAACAAGAAAAACCACAAAATATCAATAAAAAACAACCTAATTTTATAAGACAAGCTGTTGGAAATTCTGCGGGTTTTGGACTTGAAGGTGGAATTCAAAGAAGAAGTCGTAAAAAACCACCCAAAAAGATTGAAAAAAAGGAAGTAGAAGAAGTAAGTAGCGTTGCTATTTCTAAAGAAATTCGTGTGTATGAATTCGCTGATAAGATAGGAAGAAGCACTAGTGAAGTGATTTCAAAACTTTTCATGCTTGGAATGATGACAACAAAAAATGATTTCTTAGATGAAGATGCGATTGAAATTTTGGCTGCTGAATTTGGTATAGAGATCAATATCATTAACGAGGCTGATGAGTTTGATTATGTAAAAGACTATGAAGAAGAGACTGATGAAAAAGATTTAGTGACTAGAGCACCTGTGATCACTATCATGGGGCATGTTGATCATGGTAAAACTTCTTTGCTAGATTATATTAGAAAATCACGCGTTGCAAGTGGTGAAGCAGGGGGTATTACTCAGCATGTGGGTGCTTATATGGTAGAAAAAAATGGGCGTAAAATTACTTTTATTGATACTCCAGGTCACGAAGCTTTTACTGCTATGCGTGCAAGGGGTGCAAGTATCACTGATATTGTAATCATCGTTGTAGCCGCAGATGATGGGGTAAAACCACAAACCAAAGAAGCGATAAATCATGCTAAGGCAGCAGGTGTGCCTATTATTATTGCTATTAACAAAATGGATAAAGAAGCAGCAAATCCTGATATGGTAAAAACTCAACTCGCAGAAATGGAAATCATGCCAGTAGAATGGGGTGGATCTTATGAATTTGTAGGGGTTTCGGCTAAAACAGGAATGGGGATTGAAGATTTGCTTGAGATCGTGCTTTTACAAGCTGATATTTTAGAGCTTAAAGCCAATCCAAAAAGTTTTGCTAAAGCAAGTATTATAGAAAGTTCTGTGCAAAAAGGGCGTGGTGCGGTAGCTACTATCATCGTGCAAAATGGAACACTTACTGTAGGAAGTACTGTGGTTGCAGGTGAGGCTTATGGAAAAGTGCGTGCGATGAGTGATGATCAAGGTAAAGCCTTAAAAGAAATCAAACCAGGCGAATGTGGGGTTATCGTAGGGCTTAGCGAAGTAGCAGATGCAGGTGAAATTTTAATCGCAGTAAAAACCGATAAAGAAGCAAGAGAATACGCTAATAAACGCCACGAATACAATCGCCAAAAAGAACTTAGTAAATCTACTAAAGTTAGCATTGATGAGCTTGGAGCTAAGATCAAAGAAGGTAATCTAAAAGCCTTGCCTGTTATTTTAAAAGCTGATGTGCAAGGATCTTTAGAAGCCTTAAAAGCAAGTTTAGAAAAACTTAGAAATGATGAAATTAAAGTGAATATCATTCATAGTGGGGTAGGTGGAATCACACAAAGTGATATAGAGCTTGCAAGTGCGAGTGAAAACTCTATAGTACTAGGTTTTAACATACGCCCAACAGGAGAAGTTAAAGAGCGCGCTAAAGATAAAGGCGTAGAAATTAAAACCTATAATGTGATTTATAATCTTTTAGACGATGTAAAAGCCTTGCTTGGTGGTATGATGAGTCCGATTATTTCTGAAGAGCAATTAGGACAAGCAGAGATTAGACAAGTGATCAATGTACCAAAAATCGGACAAATCGCAGGTTGTATGGTAACTGAAGGGGTGATTAATCGTGGAGCTAAAATTCGCCTTATCCGTGATGGAGTTGTGGTTTATGAAGGAAATGTAAGCTCGCTTAAACGCTTTAAAGATGATGCTAAAGAAGTGGCAAAAGGCTATGAGTGTGGCGTAGGTATAGAAGGGTGTGATGATATGAGAGTGGGTGATTATATAGAAAGCTATAAAGAAGTAGAGGAACAAGCAAGTCTATGAACCCAAGTGAGATTAAAAAACTACGCACTGAAAGTATCTTAAAAGAGCTGATCCCTGAAGCTTTAGCAAATTTAGATGATGAAAATTTGAAAAATTTGTGTGTAGTGGATGTAGAGTGTAAAAAAGGCAGATACGATGCTTTTGTGTATCTTGATAAGATGTTTTTTAATGTTCATGAGCAAGAAAAAATTTTATCTTCTTTAAAAAAGGCAAGTAGAGCTTTGCAAAATTACTGCATGAGTGAGCAGGGCTGGTATAGGTGTCCGAATTTTCACTTTAAATTTGATGATAGGCTTGAGTATCAAAACCATATGGATGGACTTTTTGAAAAAATAAAAAAGGATAAAAATGAATCTTGAAGCCCTTTGCAAAGAAGCAGGACTTAGTTTTTATGATGATGAGCTAGTAAGTGAAAATGGCAGAAAAATTTATAGAATTTATGTGCAAAAAGAAGGCGGGGTAAATCTTGATGATTGTGCAAGGCTTAGTGAAATTTTATCGCCTATTTTTGATGTAGAACCACCTGTAAATGGAGAATATTTTTTAGAAGTATCTTCACCAGGACTTGAAAGAAAGCTTAGTAAGATAGAACATTTTGCTAAAAGTATAGGTGAACTTGTGAAGATCACAGCCAATGAAAAAGAAAAATTCGAAGCAAAAATCATTGCTGTAGATGATGAAAATATCACTTTAGAAAATTTAGAAAATAAAGAAAAAACTACTATAAATTTTAATGATATAAAAAAAGCTAGAACCTTTGTGGAGTGGTAAAGTTAAAAATTATAATGTTTCTAGCAATTCTAATGTAAGTTGCGATGAACCAAATACCCCATCTATATTTTGTAGAAATTTGTTTTGTTCATATATTTCATCTGATACAATTAAATATACTCCATAATTACGAATAGTTTTAGCTTTTTCTTCTCCTAAATCTAGTCCTAAAGTTATTTCAATCATAACATTTATCTTGCTCATTTGGCTTGTTTTTATAAATTGTTTATATCTTTCTCTTAAAGTTCTTTTTGCTCCTATTCCATATGATTTTCCATTAAAATTAAAGAAGAAATCAAATTCTGTAGAGCTATCGTTTTCATCATGCTTTTTGGTTATTGTTTCCTGATTTATTCCTATAGATTGTAATTTTTGTAGTATTCTATTTTCATAATTATTACCACTATAACTTATGATAGATTGATTAATACTTTCATTGAAAATAAGCATAAAAATTTGATTTGGTTCTAAACCATGTTTTCTTAATTCTTGAGAAAGTTGACAAATGCTTAAAAAATATTCTTTATTTATATTATCATGAAAGAATTGATTATTGTCTATATGATTAAAAAATGTTAATGCCAATAAAGCTCCATTAACTCTAGTTGAATATGGATTATATATTGTTATTTTATCATATTCTAAAGATAATGGATCTAATTTTGATAATAACTCAATATTGCTCATTTGTTTTATTTTAGCTAATTCTAGTAAGAAATTTTTAATTGAGTAAATTTTTAAAGCAAATATAAATACATTAAAATCTATAATATTTCTAATTTCGTAAATAATTTGTTCTAAATAACTCCACTGGTTTATACCGTTTTTAGTATTTAAATTAATATATTGTTTTAGTTCATATAAAGAATTTTTATTTTTTGATATGTGAGATAAAATGTTTATTATCTGTATATCTGAAAAATTAATTTTAACTAGATATTTCATAAAAAAGTAAAATTTTAAATTAATATCAAATTTTTCATCATTTATTGACATTATATAACTCCCTGTGAATTAATTTAGCAATATTTTCAATTACAGGAATAGCTACACTATTACCAAATTGTTTATAGCTTTGATTATCGCTTGTTGTTATTTTAAAACTATTAGGAAAGCCTTGTAATCTAGCAGCTTCTCTTGGAGTAAGCTTTCTTGGATTTTTATTTTTTTGTTCAATTAATATTTCAGAACCATCTTTATAATATCTAGCGCTAATAGTGCTAGTATAATCTGAATTATGATTAAATAGAGAATAACCAAATCCATTACCTTTTTTTTTGTGTTCTAATTTTCTACGTTGATGACCAGCCCATAATTTATCTGAGATAGTATATTTTTCATCTACATTTTTTTCTAAAATGTCTCCTAGCTTGGATTTTATTTCGATATTTTTTAACTCATTAAAGTTAAATGATATATTTTTAAATTTATTTTTTAAAAAAGCTACAATATATATTCTTTCTCTATTTTGTGGTATTCCAAAATTTCTAGCATTTAATACTTCTGAAAAAACATCATAGCCCATATCTTCTAAAGTATTTTTTACAACAGAAAAAGTCTTTCCTTTGTCATGATTTTTGAAGCCTTTAACATTTTCCAAAAAAACAATTTCTGGCTTGTGTTTTTTGACTATGCGTGCAACATCAAAAAATAATGTTCCTCTAATATCATTAAAGCCTTTCCTATGCCCAGCAATAGAAAAAGCTTGACATGGAAATCCTGCTAATAATATATTGTGTTTTGGAATATTATTTTCATTTATTTGTGTTATATCTCCATGTGGTAGCTCATTAAAATTGCAAAAATATGTTTGACAAGCAAATTTATCTATCTCTGAAGAAAAAACAAATTCTAATTTTTCTTGAAATATATTTTTAAAGCCTATACGTATTCCGCCAATTCCGGCAAATAAATCAATAGCTTTTAATTTTTTTGTGTTATTAACCATATTATCCTTGTATGTTTACAATAATAATTAAGGTGTATATTATACTATGTTAAAACTAAAAAAAGATTAATTAAGATATCAATTGCTTTGCTTTTTCCTATGGAGAAAATTTTTGAAGATTATGTAGCTTATATGCTAAAAAAAGTAAATCCAACTCAAGATATTAAAGTTCAAAACAATGGAAAGTATTTAATCTCAAAAAATGATGAAAATTGTTTCATGTTAAAGCCTGATTTATATATAGAAAATAAAACGATCCTAGATACCAAATGGAAAATTCCAAATGATAGTGAAGATGATAAAAAACAGGGTATAGAACAAAGCGATTTGTATCAAATGTTTGCTTATGCTTGCAAATTTAAAATTTATGATATTAAACTTGTGTATCCTTTATGTGAAAAAACTCAAGATTTACAAAGAAAAATCGCAGAAAAATTTTTTGTTTTTAAGGCAAGTGAACATTTGTATTTTAAAGAACAAGGGCAAAAAGATATAAAAGTGCAAGTGTGTTTTGCACCTTTACCTTTTTAAAAATTTGCCTATCAAATGCACTAAAAAACTAAAACAAGCTACAGCTATGATGCAAGCACCGCTTGAGAGATTAAGATAATAGCTAAGTATAAGTCCTAAAACACAAAAAATCATACTTAAAAAACTTGCCAAAATCATGATAAAGCCAAGTCTTTTAGTGAAATTTTCAGCAATAAAGCTTGGGATACTAAGTAAAGCCATAACCAAAATAAGCCCTACAAGGCGTATAGAAATAACTATACAAAAAGCCATAAGGGCGATTAAAAGATAATGAAAAAAACTTGTATTGATACCACGAACTTTTGCAAATTCCGCATCAAAGCTTAATGCTTCAAATTGTCTATAAAATAAAAAGATCAAAAGTACCACCACGCTATCAACCAAAGCCATAAGCCATAAATCTTGCGTTCCTACAGCCAAAATGCTCCCAAAAAGATAAGCCATTAAATCTGTGTTATAACTAGGGCTTAAATCGATTAAAATAATCCCAACAGCCATTCCAAAAGCCCAGATTACAGCGATAATACTATCACTTCTGTGTTCATAGTGTTTAGCTAAAAAAGCTACTAAAAAAGCCAAAAATAAAGTAAATATTCCCGTGCTTAATAAAATAGGTAAAGAGAAATAAAAAGCTATACCTATACCACCAAAAGCCCCATGTGTTATACCTCCAGCCATAGAAAAAAGGCGATTTATCATCACCAAAGTACCTATGATCCCACAAGCTATACTGACTAAAATCGATCCTAGTAAAGCGTTTTGAAAAAAGGTGAAATTTAAAATTTCAAGCATTATTTTCCTTTGAAAATTTTAAACAAAAATTTTCTTTTTTAAATTCTGTTTTTTTCAAATTTCTTCTTGTAAATTCTTGTTCGCATAGTTTTTTACTATCGCAATTTTCTTCATCGCAAAAACAAGTATTTAAACTCATTTCTACATCACAAAAATGAGAGTGGTTTTCGTATAAATGTTTTAAAAATGAACTTTTTTCTTTTTCTTTAGTGTTGGTATGCAAGAAAAGTTCTTTGTTTAAATGTGCAATTTTATCGCTATAAGCTAATACAAGGTTGATATCGTGACAAATGAGTAAAATTCCCATACCTTTTTGGTGCAAGGAGCTTAGAAGTTCAAAAATTTGTATAGCAGACTTGTTATCAATGCTTGCGGTAGGTTCATCTAAAATAAGCATCTTACATTCGCTAGCTAAGGCTCTTGCGATAAAAACACGTTGTCTTTGTCCCCCGCTTAGAGAATCAATTGTTTTGTTCCAAAATTTTTCCATTCCTACGCTTCTTAAAGCTTGCATAGCTTTTTCTTTATCTTTTTTCCCATAAAAACCAAAAATTTTTTTACTTACAAGTCCCATAAGAACGATTTCAAGTACTCTTGGACAAAAATTAGGATTGGCTAGAGTGTGTTGAGGAACATAGCCTATTTCTTTTCTTTGAAGAGCTTTGAAATGGATTTTATTTTTGGATTTTAAAAGCCCTAAGATAAGTTTTACGAGTGTTGATTTTCCTGCGCCATTTGGACCTATGATAGAGAGAAAGTCTTTATTGTCGTAGCTAAGATTGATGTTTTTTAAGATGATTTCATTATCATAAGCGTAGTTTAGATTAGAAATTTCAAAAAAAAGCATCAAAAAGCCTGATTATAAATTATGAGAAAAGGCATCAGTAGTTTTTAAAAGCTCATTTTCCCAATCATAAGATAAATGATCTATTTTGTAAATTTTTGCATCACATTCTTTAGCAAGTGTTTTTGCTGCATTTTCAGGGAAACCATTTTGAACAAAAATGACTTTTAAATTTTTATCTTTCATTAGAGTGATAAGTTTTTGCAAATCTTTGCTTTTTGGTTCTTTGCCTAAAATTTCTACAGGAATTTGCGTAAGATTATAGCGTTTTGCAAAATATGTCCAAGAAGGATGATAAACTACAAAATCTCTATTTTTTAATTTTTCTAATTTTGAGGCAATTTGTAAATTTAAACTATCTAATTCTGCTAAAAATTTATCTAAATTTTGTTTATATAAATTTTTATTTTGTGGATATTTTTGAATCAAGGCGTCATAAATATTTAAAGCCATAGTTTGGACCAAAATAGGATCTAGCCAAGTATGAGGATCAAAATGCTCATGTTCGTGGTGTTCATGCTCATGAGAGTGTTCGTGTGTATCATGAGTTTGAATCAAAGCTATGTTTTTTTGCATATTTACAACTTGAAGTTTTGGAAAATTTTGTTTAAATTTATCCGTAAAAACTTTTTCAAATTCTAAGCCTATGGTGAAATAAATACCACTTTTTTCAAGTTTTTTCATAGTGCTTGGTTTAAATTCAAAATTATGCTCATTGCTATTTGGAGGTAAGATAACATTGACATCTAGAGTATTTGCGGCTATTTTTTTAACAAAAAATGCTTGAGGTGCTATACTGACACTAACTAAATTGCTGTTATTATTTTGATCTTGTTCGAAGTTTTTAGCTTGCGTGAAAGTATAAAATATCCCTAAAGATAAGATAAATAATATAATTTTTTTCAAAATATTTCCTTCGATATAAATTTTTCTAAATTATAACGATATTAAGCTTAATATATAGAATTTTCGAAGCGATATTACTTTAAAAAAAATAATAAATATAAATTAATTTAATATTTATTAAATTAATTTTTTATAACTTTTAAATTTAAGTAAAAATTTAAATTTTTTAATTTATAATTATAAAACTTTATGTAGATATCCCTATAAAATAATATTAGAAAGGAGCGCTTAAATTATGAAAAGCGTAAAATTGAAGGTTTCACTGATTGCAAATTTAATCGCAGTAGTGTGTTTGATAATTTTAGGTGTTGTAACATTTATATTTGTAAAGCAAGCAATTTTTCATGAAGTTGTGAATGCTGAAATAAATTATGTTAAAACGGCTAAAAATTCTATGGAGTCTTTTAAGGCAAGAAATTCTTTAACTCTTGAAAGTTTGGCTAAAAGTATTTTAAAGCATCCTGTAGAACAGTTAGATAGTCAAGATGCTTTAATGCATTATGTTGGAAAAGATTTAAAGAATTTTAGAGATGCTGGAAGATTCTTAGCAGTTTATATTGCTCAACCAAATGGCGAACTTGTTGTAAGCGATCCAGACTCTGATGCTAAAAATTTAGATTTTGGAACTTATGGAAAAGCTGATAATTATGATGCTAGAACAAGAGAATATTATATAGAAGCAGTTAAAACAAATAAACTTTATATTACCCCATCTTATATTGATGTAACTACAAATTTACCTTGCTTTACATATTCTATTCCACTTTATAAAGATGGTAAATTTATAGGAGTTTTGGCCGTAGATGTTCTTGCAGCAGATTTGCAAGCTGAATTTGAAAATTTACCAGGTAGAACTTTTGTATTTGATGAAGAAAATAAAGTATTTGTTTCTACAGACAAAGCTCTTTTACAACAAGGTTATGATATTAGTGCAATTGCAAATCTTGCAAAAACCAAGAAAGATTTTGAACCTTTTGAGTATACTAGACCAAAAGATAATAGTGAAAGATTTGCTGTGTGTGCAAAAGTTTCTGGAATTTATACTGCTTGCGTTGGAGAGCCAATAGAACAAATAGAAGCTCCAGTTTATAAAATTGCATTTATACAAACTGCGATTGTTATTTTTACAAGTATTATTAGCGTCATCCTCCTTTATTTCATCGTATCAAAATACCTCTCTCCACTTGCAGCTATCCAAACAGGTTTAACTTCATTCTTTGACTTTATCAATCATAAAACAAAAAATGTTTCCACTATAGAAGTAAAAAGCAATGATGAATTTGGACAAATCTCAAGTGCTATCAACGAAAACATCCTTGCTACTAAAAAAGGTTTAGAACAAGACAATCAAGCTGTTAAAGAATCAGTTCAAACCGTATCAGTTGTAGAAGGTGGTAATTTAACAGCAAGAATTACTGCTAATCCAAGAAACCCACAACTTATTGAACTTAAAAATGTTCTAAATAAACTTCTTGATGTTTTACAAGCTAGAGTAGGTTCTGATATGAATGTTATTCATAAAATATTTGAAGAATACAAAAGCTTAGATTTTAGAAATAAAATCTCTAATGCTTCAGGAAGTGTTGAATTAACTACTAATGCTTTAGGCGATGAAATAGTTAAAATGCTAAAACAAAGTTCAGACTTTGCTAATGCTTTAGCTAATGAAAGTGGAAAATTACAAACTGCTGTTCAAAGCTTAACCACTTCTTCAAATTCTCAAGCTCAATCTTTAGAAGAAACTGCAGCAGCTTTAGAAGAGATCACTTCTTCTATGCAAAATGTTTCAGTTAAAACTAGTGATGTTATCACTCAATCTGAAGAGATTAAAAATGTTACAGGTATTATAGGAGATATCGCAGATCAAATCAATCTTCTAGCTTTAAATGCAGCTATTGAAGCAGCTCGTGCTGGAGAACATGGTAGAGGCTTTGCTGTTGTGGCTGATGAAGTTAGAAAACTAGCTGAGAGAACTCAAAAGTCTTTATCTGAAATAGAAGCTAATACTAACTTACTTGTTCAATCTATCAATGATATGGCAGAAAGTATTAAAGAACAAACTGCAGGTATTACTCAAATCAATGATAGCGTAGCACAAATTGATCAAACTACTAAAGATAATGTTGAAATTGCTAATGAATCAGCTATTATTTCTAGTACAGTAAG
>NZ_MJXP01000025.1:0-1043 GCF_001762855.1 Campylobacter sp. BCW_6467
AATTCTGCTTGTTCTCTTGTCATTTTTTATCCTTTATTATGGTATTTGTTTGATAAAACCTAATAAGTTTATATAATTTATAATTGTAATATTTTTATATGTTTATTAATTTTAATATACCATAACTTCACTAAAACTAAAACCTAATAAATTATTTTCTCTTACTATTTTTTTAAATTCACTTGATACAAAAACAGGTATTTCATCATCTTTAATTCTAAATATATGACTTCCATCAAGTTTTGATTTTTTTAAAACAGCTTTAGTAATACTTAAATATTCATCATTATCACCCATATAAGTATATACAGAATGTTCATAATCTAAAGCCTCAAGTGATTTTATTACATGCATAATTTTACAATCATAATAATTTATTTCCTGATTTTTAATTTCTACATCTAAATATTGCACACAATCTTTGATTAAATCTTGCATTAAATTTATAAATTTAGGAGAGACTATACGCCAATTATATACATTAGATATTAAATCGGTCAGTATTTTACCATCATCTTTATCGATTTCAAATGTAGGTGTTTGCCAATTTGCAATAGGTTTAGATTCTAAAAGTGCATATTTGTCATTATTTTTTATATCTGGTTTAACACAATTTATCCAATTATCAACATCATTATGTTGTCCATTATACATCATTTTATAATATCTCATTGTTTTCTCTCCTTATAGTATTCTTTATGAAGTATAGCAGGATTATTTTTGATTTCTTCTTTTAGTTTTTCAAATTCTTTTAAGAATTTATTCTTATCTCCTCTAGCTATTTTATCAATTTTATTCATTTTTTCAAGAATGTATTCATGGTATTCATTAGGATGTCTTCCGCGATGTGGCATTTTAACTTTATTCCAATCTCCATTTAGTTTTAAATCATATGAATTAAGTATCTCTTGAAATTTTGGAGTATATTTTTTACTCTTATTGGTGGCAATGTGATGAGTTTGAATTGGTAATTGATTGTTTTTACCTCCTATCCCTTCCCATCTTATCCTATCAAATTTAATCTTAGCAAGAGGACTAGCTTG
>NZ_MJXP01000026.1:0-1673 GCF_001762855.1 Campylobacter sp. BCW_6467
CCCCCCCCCATGGACACTTTATTTGAAATAATATTTTTACTCAAATATTTTTCTCCTTCCTTATTTAAAATGGTTTATTTTGAAATTAATTTCATATTATTTATTTTTTAATAATAATATAAAATATAAAAATAAAATAGCGGAATATTAAAATATTTAAACTTAAAATATAATTAAATATTAATTATTATAAAACTATATAGTTTGAATTTAAATTTTATTTTATAAAAAAATTGATTTAATGGGAGTAAATTTATATGAAATGTTATTTTACAAAACACAACGAAGATTTAAGTTGTATAAGCGTGAATTTTCACGCTTACTCTAGTTCATATTTTTTCATCAAAGTATTGTAAAATCCATTGGTTTTTACCTCGTCTATACCTTTGTCAAAAATTTTTACCAATTCTTTTTGTTTGTTTTTATCAAAAGCAAAGCTAAAGCCTTCTCCACCATCCATTTCTTGGTAAAAACTTATCAAGTCTGGATTTTCAGCTAAAAAACCTTTAGCAGTATCTTCATCTGCGATAATAGCATCAATTTTCTTGTTTTTTAGTGCTAAAACAGCAATATTTAAATCTTTATTACTTTGCACTTGTGCATTTTTGATAGCTTTTGCAGTATTTTCTTGTAAAGTTCCTAGTTGAACTCCTATTTTTTTACCTTCTAAATCATTTTTCGTTTGAAGTAAATTGTTACTTTTTAGTTTAAGATAAAGATTTTTACTCATATAGTAAGGTTTAGTAAAATCAACACTCTGTCTTCTTTCATCCGTTGCACTCATAGCTGAGGCAATCATATCAATTTTACCAGCTTTTAAAGCAGGTATTAGCCCATCGAAATTGGTTTCAACCCAAACAATTTTAATACCATTTTTTTGGGCAATCTCTTCTACTAGATCCGTATCAAAGCCTGTGAGTTTTGAATTTTCTTTATAATTAAAAGGTTTATAGTTTGGGGCAGTTCCAACTTTTAATTCTACGCTTGCATTTGTTTCTTTGTTTTTAGAATCATTGCAAGCGTTTAAAAATAAGCCAATCAAGGCAACTAAAACAACACTAAATATTTTTTTCATTTTCTTCCTTTGATATAAAATGTTTTAATATTATACTTATTTTAAATTTATATTTAATTAAGTCTGATTGCTTTTTGCAATTTTAAATTATATAATCTTTAAAAATATATTTTTATACAAAATTTTCAAAAACCTACCAAATATTTATATTATTTAATCCCTCTTTAAGTTTAATTGGTTATACTTTCATTTCCTTTTTTGAAAAAAGGACTTAAAATCTTTTAAATTATAAAGTTTCACTAACTGAGTAGATTTTATAAATTAACTTTATTTTAGATTTTTAAGTTTTTAAATTATTTGAGTTTTTAACTTTCTTAATTTTTTAATTTAAAACTAAAAGCTTTTTTATAAATCTTGTTTTTAATTTAAAAACTTTTCTTTTAAAAATGATTTTTTGTTTTGTTCTTTTAACTTAGTATTGTTATTCAAATCTTATTAGTCAATCTTTGAAATCTAAATAAGTGATCGATTGAGCCAGAAAGATTTAGGCATAAGCAATTATGTAAAATCTATTCAATCTAATATTAAAAAGATTAAAAGCTTTTCTTTTAATCTTTTATAACTTTTTCTTTGAAGAAAAAGATTAAACTATCTATAA